>NZ_MJEH01000044.1 GCF_001742425.1 Bacillus solimangrovi | reverse complement strand
TTCCGATCTTAATGGGATGGTTTGGAGTATTAGCCTTAACAATCATCGCTGGTAAACTAGGAAACAAAATTGACGAAGCTATTGAAACTGAAAATAAACTAAATGAAAAAAATAGAGATAGAAACAACGAAACGAAGGAGGTCATTTAATGCAAGGTCAATCATGGCAATTAGATAATCCAATGATCGGATTAGTTGTTATCGGAGTCGCTTTTATTATTTTTTACCTTATCAGTTGGTTTTCTAACCGTTCAAGTAAGTCAGTTGAAGACTTGTATGCTGCTGGTGGTGGTGTTGGACCAATTACTAATGGCTTAGCGATGGCATCAACGTATATGAGTTTAGCAACATTCCTTGGCGTAACAGGGTTAATTTTAAAACTTCAAGCACCGTTTGTATTTTTATGGATTCAAATGATTTTAGCTATCCCCCTTATTACTATCATCTATGGCACTAGTCTTCGTCGTATGGGAGCATTTTCACCTGCACATTTTGTAAAAGAGCGTTATGGTAATAAAGCCGCAATTATCGTTGCTTTATGGATGATTCTAATTTCGATTATGTATGCACTTGGTCAAATGATCGGTGTTGCTAAAACATTCGAAATGCTATTTGGTATTCCATATATGACAGGATTATTTGTTGGTGGTATTTTGATTACTGGTTATGTCACGATTGGAGGAATGAGTGGTGCTACGAATAACGCTGCCGTTCAAATGGTTATTATTGCTTTAATGTTCGTTGTTCCCCTAGGAGCAATCATGAAAGCAATGGGGGCATCAGGTTGGTATTTCCCACCATTACTTTACGCAGACATGGTACCATCTATGTTAGAAGCTATGCCTACTTTCTTTGATTACCAGTTTGACTCCAAATGGTATTTTTCAATTATACCTGCAATTACACTTGGTTCACTTGGATTACCTCACTTAGCAATGCGCATCTATACTGCATCTAGCTTAAAAAGTGCTCGCCAAGCTATGGTATGGTTTGCATTAGTACTCGGACTTGTGTTCTCCGCTACATATGCAATGGGATTTGCAGGCGTGTACTTCAATAGTACAAACGGTGGAATCATTGCTGCAGAAGATGCAGACAAATTAACGCTCATCCTGAACTTAGTGTACAACCCTGAATGGGTAACAGCACTTGTTATCGCTGGAGCTATTTCGGCTGGTATCTCGACGTTAAGTGGCAATCTACTTGCAATTGGTGCGTTATTGTCACAAGACATTATCACCACATTAAAACCAAACATTTCTGCTAAAACAAAGGTGCGTTTAGGATATTTATCAATTTCAATTGGTGGATTTATTAGTATCTTACTAGCTATCAAACCACCTGCATTTCTCGTCGTTAGTATTTTATGGGCTTTCGGGTTAGCTGCTGTTACAAACGCACCAATTATTTTATTAGGTGTATGGTGGAAAGGTGCAAATAAATATGGAGCAATCACATCAACTATTATCGCTGGTGCACTTTATGTTATTGTTTCACCTTTCGTATTCCCTTCAATTGTTGTAAGCGGGCATGGATTAACAGATTCACTTGGACTGTCAGGTGCAATGCTTTGTGTTCCTTTAGCATTTTTACTGCATATTATCGTCTCAATGGTTACGAACAAAATGCCAAGTCTGAATAATAACCTAACAACAGAAGCTGATGCAAAACTTGTTGAACGCATCCATGGTTGGAGTGATGTGAATCCGCTTCGCTATAATAGTAAGATAGGAGCAGCTACTGTCGTTATTCTCAGTACATTAACTATGATCTGGGCTTTAATGCCATGGAATATATAAAGGAAACTTTCATTCAGTGGGGACATTATGTCTCCACTGTTCAACGCTTATGAGTGTTAAGTTTTTCAAAAAAATTAATATAATGAATACATACCTTTACAATTGTAATCAATGAAAATAAATGGATCGGAGGTACATTCAATGAACAAATCACAAACAATATTAAGAACTTTATTTCTCCATACTCCTTCGATAAAAGCAGTTGCACTTGACGAAAAATTCAATGTGTCTGCTAACCTAATAAATCTTCTGCTCGGTTTAATATACGGGAGTATTTCAATTTTATATAATTTTGAATACATTGCGAGCTTTAAAACTCCTCTACTTCGAATTTTATTTGTTCCTTTATTCTTTATTACCTTTAGTATTATTATGATTTATCTTACAAGAGTAGGATATACGCTACTACTTTGGGCAGGAAGTCGTGCATTGGGGGGACCTGGAATTTTACGCACTCTAAATAGAATTAGTGGCATTATTTTATTACCTAGCATTCTTGCTTTTCCAGGACTTGTAAACTTAACAATTAATCAATCGCTATTAACGTGGGAGTTATTGGGTATCATCCTCTCACTTATATGGATCTATTTTTTATCTGCAAAGGCTCTAATGTTGTCTCAACAACTAACATCATTGAAAGCTTATATCGCTATTATTATGATTTTTGTATTCTTTTCTAGTGTATATTACATGATACTACCACCAACATCTTAAGAAACTTAATTTTATAAAAGCGGCAATTATTCTAAAGAATAATTGCCGCTTTTTTGTTTATCCACTATACTCTTCTAAACGATTAATCATCTCATCTGTCCAAGGTGATGGCTTTCCAAGCTTTTTAGAGATATGGACAATTCGACCTCTACCTGTTAAACAGACTCTTCCATCTGTTGTTTTTGCCATATAATGCAAATCAGCTGAAGTATTACCAAAATGAGCGACTTTTACATATACCTCTAACGTATCTCCAAAATAGATTTGTTGCATAAAATCACACTGCAAATCTGCGGTTACAATAATTGTTTCGCTGTTCTTCTTTAACCAATCCGACATAAAGCCTAGTTCTCCAAAAAATGAGACTCTTGCTTGTTCAAAATAAACAAAAGCAACAGTATTGTTTAAATGCCCAAACATATCTGTTTCTGAAAAACGAACTTCAATGTCTTTATGGTATTTAAAGCTCTCAGCCCAATCTGTAAAGTTATCAATATACGAAATTTTACTCATTCCACTCTCTCCTGTCTATTATTAATATTTCTCATTTATTAATTAAAACTATAACGTCCACTTCAAAATCAAGGGTATTCGATGAAGTATTGACTGAGAGAGAGGTTCTTTTTCATACCCATATAGTGTTTAACATCTGTCTTAAACAATTTGCTGAATTAATATTAATTTAACTAAGTGAATATAGTTATGAAAAGACCTCTTCACGTGAAGAGGTCTCTGTTCGACTTACTTATCACTTCCGAAGAAGTTTTTAAACGATTGGATTGCAGTATCACGATTCAAAGCTGCTATCGATGTCGTCAAAGGAATTCCCTTTGGACATGATTGCACGCAGTTTTGAGAGTTACCGCAGTTGGCAAGTCCTCCATCGCCCATAAGTGTTTCAAGACGCTCTGCCTTATTCATTTCACCTGTTGGATGTGCATTAAAGAGGCGTACTTGAGATAACGGTGCTGGACCGATAAAGTTAGAATTACTATTAACATTTGGACATGACTCTAAACAAACACCACAAGTCATACATTTAGAAAGCTCATATGCCCATTGGCGTTTTGTTTCAGGCATTCTTGGACCAGGACCAAGATCATATGTTCCATCAATTGGAATCCAAGCTTTTACTTTCTTCAATGAATCAAACATACGAGTACGGTCAACTTGTAAATCACGTACAACAGGGAATGTACGCATAGGTTCAAGTTTAATCGGCTGCTCAAGTTGGTCAATCAAGGCTGTACATGATTGACGAGGCTTCCCATTAATAACCATAGAACATGCTCCACATACTTCTTCCAAACAGTTCATATCCCAGTTAATTGGTGCTGTTTTTTCACCTTTAGTGTTAACTGGATTACGACGTAATTCCATTAATGCAGAAATTACATTCATATTGGCGCGGTATGGAATTTCAAATTCCTCTGTATAAGGAGCCGAGTCAGGCTTATCTTGGCGTGTAATAATAAAGCGAACAACTTTGTTATCACTCATTACTTCGTCTCCCCTTTCTTCTCCTCTGCCTTCTTCTTAGAATAGTCACGTTTACGAGGTTGAATAAGTGAAACATCTACATCTTCATAACTGAATTCAGGAGAATTTGTTTCAGGATTAAACCTCGCGATAGTTGTTTTCAAGAACTCCTCATCATTACGATCTGGGAATTCAGGTTTGTAATGTGCTCCACGGCTTTCATTGCGATTATATGCACCAATTGTAATAACACGTGCAAGGTGGAGCATGTTTTCTAGCTGACGAGTAAACATTGTTCCTTGGTTGGACCATTTTGCAGTGTCATTAATGTTAATGTGTTTAAAGCGTTCCAAAAGCTCTTGAATTTTCTCATCTGTCTTAAGAAGTTTACTATTTTCGCGCACAACCGTAACGTTAGCCGTCATCCAATCACCAAGTTCTTTATGAAGGACATAAGCATTTTCATTACCGTTCATGCTCATAATTTCATTATTTTTCGCTTCTTCTTTCTTCAATTGACGCTCGAACACAGATTCTGCAATCGCATCAGTTGATTTCTCAAGTCCATTCATATATTCTACAGCATTTGGACCAGCTACCATTCCACCGTAAATAGCTGAAAGAAGTGAGTTAGCTCCTAAACGGTTTGCACCATGCTGTGAATAATCACATTCACCTGCTGCAAATAATCCAGGGATATTTGTTTGTTGATTATAATCTACCCACATACCACCCATTGAATAGTGAACAGCAGGGAAGATCTTCATTGGAACTTTACGTGGATCATCACCCATGAATTTTTCATAGATTTCAATAATTCCACCGAGCTTAATATCTAATTCTTTTGGATCTTTATGAGATAAATCCAAGTAAACCATGTTTTCACCGTTAATACCAAGTTTTTGCTCAACACAAACATCAAAAATTTCACGAGTTGCGATATCACGAGGCACCAAGTTACCATATGCTGGATATTTCTCTTCTAAGAAATACCATGGTTTACCATCTTTATATGTCCAAACACGTCCACCTTCACCACGAGCCGATTCACTCATGAGGCGTAACTTATCATCACCTGGAATTGCTGTCGGGTGAATTTGGATAAATTCACCATTTGCATATTTAACACCTTGCTGGTAAGCTGCAGATGCGGCTGAAGCAGTATTAATAACAGAGTTCGTAGATTTTCCAAAGATAATACCTGGACCACCTGTTGCCATAATAACGGCATCACCTTTGAACACTTTTGATTCCATTGATTGTAAGTTTTGACCTACTACACCACGACAAATACCTTCATCATCAAGTACGAGTGAAAGCATTTCCCAACCTTCATATTTCGTTACAAGTCCAGCTACTTCATGACGACGTACCTGCTCGTCCAATGCATATAATAACTGTTGACCAGTTGTCGCACCAGCAAATGCTGTACGGTGATGTTGTGTACCACCAAAGCGACGGAAGTCAAGTAAACCTTCTGGTGTACGGTTAAACATAACTCCCATGCGGTCAAGCAAATGAATAATACCAGGTGCTGCCTCTGTCATTGCTTTTACTGGTGGTTGATTCGCAAGGAAGTCCCCACCGTAAACTGTATCATCAAAGTGCTCCCAAGGTGAGTCTCCTTCACCCTTCGTATTAACTGCACCATTAATTCCGCCCTGTGCACAAACAGAGTGAGAACGCTTTACAGGTACAAGTGATAATAGATCAACATGCACTCCTGCTTCTGCTGCTTTAATAGTTGCCATTAACCCAGCTAGACCGCCACCGACAACAATAAGATTTCCTTTACTCAATATGACCCACTCCCTAACAAATGTTTACTATAAATGTTCTTTTTCTCCTAATGATAACATTACAACATAGCAGCTAACTCAGGATTAACAAATGCGAACAATGCCCGTAAACCGATATAAGTAAGTCCTACAAATATAGCCATAGTTATATAGGTAGAAATACGTTGAGAACGTGGAGTTACAGTTATACCCCAGCTTACGAAGAAAGACCATAAACCGTTTGCGAAATGGAAAACTGCTGAAACAACACCTACAATATAGAAGACCATCATTGCTGGGTTGCTTAAAATCTCTTGCATCATTGCATAGTTAACTTCTGCTCCAAAAGCTGCTGCAATACGTGTCTCCCAAACGTGCCAAGCAACATAAATTAATGTTATTACGCCAGATACACGTTGAAGCATGAACATCCAGTTACGGAAAAATCCATAGTTTGTAACATTATTTTTAGCTGTGAAAGCTATGTATAAGCCATAAATTGCATGATATAAAAGCGGTAAGAAAATAACAAAAACTTCTAAGAAGTAACGGAAAGGTAACGTTTCAAGAAAATGTGCAGCTTTGTTGAAAGTTTCTGCACCTCTAGTTGCCATAAAGTTTACAACTAAATGTTCAATTAAGAAAAGACCAATTGGAATGACGCCAAGCAATGAGTGTAATCTACGATTAACAAACTCTTTATTACCTGCCATATAAATCCCCCCCTATAAAATTTCATCAATACTAAAATTAAATAACTATTGTAATCCTTTATCTTATATCTTTATATATCTAATGACAACCTCCCTGTTTCGTGAAAAGTCCACGTACCAGAAGCAAAAAAAAACGAAGCCTCTATGAATAATTTGTGACAAGTTTATTGTACTCTTGTACATATCTGTCGTCAAGAAAACGTGTACATTATTTTTTCAAAATATTCGATCATTTGCAATATAGTGAAAAATACTTTCAATATATTGTCGTCTAATCCCAATCAAACCAAGCTGTTCTCTTATGTTAGTTCTTATTGTTTATAGATTTGTTTTTCACATTTCTACTTTTATAAGATAGTAATTTGTTCAATAGATCACATAATTATCATTTTTTAATTGCCTATCTTATGTAAAAACGTATAATAAATGTGAGAAAGGAGTTACATATGAAATCAACTAATCTTTTTTCAAAGAAAGAACAACTTTCACAAATTGAAACCACTGCCTTTAGTCAAGAACTATTACGTGAATTAATAATCCCTGATTTATTAGGCGAAGATTATGATGAAATCATTTATATTGCTGGTAAACGATTAGCAAGAAACGTTACCATTGAATCAAAAGATGAACTGATTAATTTTTTTGACGAAGCTGGATGGGGCACATTAGAAATAATTAAAGAAAAAAAGAAAACCACAACGTATGAACTAAAAGGGCCGATTGTAACAGCTCGCTTCTCTTATAAAAAAGACCCTTCATTTAATTTAGAAGCAGGGTTTCTCGCCGAGCAAGTACAACAACAAACTGGCACTATAACAGAAGCCACCTATTCACTAAAACATCGCAATCAATTAGTCACTATAACTGTTCAATCTGAATAGCATCTAACTAACAATGGCGTAACAAAAAAACTATGCAACCTCCTTTTGTTAACTTATAATTATAATTAGTTAACAAAAGGAGGTTTTTTTATAATGATTTGGAACGTACTTGCTAACAAAAGTTTAACTGGTGAAAAGATTACGAATGAAGAGGCACTTAGTGTATTAAATTGTCCAGATGAGGAGTTGCTTTCTTTATTAAATGCAGCATATCAAGTTAGGAAACATCATTACGGTAATAAAGTAAAACTTAATATGATCATGAATGCAAAGTCAGGCCTTTGCTCAGAAAATTGCGGTTACTGCTCTCAATCTTCTATTGCTGATACTGATATCAACACGTACAACATGCTTGATAAAGAAACTCTACTTAAAGGTGCAGAACAAGCTTATAAAATGCAAGCTGGTACATATTGTATTGTAGCTAGTGGTAGAGGCCCAAGTCGCCGTGAGGTAGAAACAGTTGCTGATACTGTTAAGGAGATTAAAGACCGATATTCATTAAAAATCTGTGCATGCCTAGGAATATTGAAACCTGAACAAGCTGAATTACTTAAAGGCGCAGGTGTCGATCGTTACAACCACAACGTAAATACATCAGAAACACATCATGACAGTATCACAACCTCCCATACATATGATGATCGAGTAAATACCGTTCACACTGCAAAAGCAGCGGGATTATCTCCATGCTCAGGTGTTATAATCGGTATGAAAGAATCAAAGCAAGATGTCGTCGATATGGCATATAGCTTGAATGCTCTTGATGCCGATTCTATTCCAGTCAACTTCCTACATGCAATTGATGGAACACCACTTGAAGGAACGAGTGAATTGGACCCACGTTATTGCTTAAAGGTACTTTCTTTATTCCGATTGATTAACCCTACAAAGGAAATTCGAATTTCTGGTGGTAGAGAAGTAAATTTACGTGCTTTACAACCGTTAGGACTTTATGCAGCAAATTCAATTTTTATCGGTGATTATTTAACAACAAGTGGTCAAGAAACTACAAGTGATCATCGAATGATCGAAGATCTTGGCTTTGAAGTCGAAATTGTTGAAGAAAAAGGCACCGTTACATCTTAAATAACCAATGCAACTATGTAAAAAACCGGAGCAATAATATAATGCTCCGGTTTTCACATAACAAAATATAACGATACCTTCGTAACTAAAGCAATCTACACGATAATTAGTTACGATTATTTTTTTGTTAGATACTCGATTACATCTTCGGCAACTCTTCTTGGCAATCCTGCATCTTGAAGGTCCTCACATGTTGCTTCTTTTAATTTTGTTATAGAACCAAATGTTTTTAATAGAGAACGTTTACGTTTTTCACCGATTCCAGGGATATCGTCTAACGATGATTTGAAAGCTGTTTTCCCTCGAACTTGTCGATGAAATGTTATTGCGAAGCGATGAACTTCGTCTTGAATACGTTGTAGTAAATAAAACTCTTGGCTATTCCGTGCGAGTGAAACAGGTTGTGGTGGATTACCATATAACAACTCAGACGTGCGATGCTTTTCATCTTTAGCTAATCCACATAAAGGAATGTCTAGACCTAACTCATTTTCCAATACATCAATTGCACCTTGCATATGAGCCTTCCCACCATCAACAATAATTAAATCAGGAAGAGGGAGATTATCTTTCAAAACTCGTGTATAACGGCGACGAATAACTTCACGCATTGATGCATAATCATCGGGGCCTTCAACAGTTTTTACTTTATATTTTCGATAGTCTTTCTTTGAGGGTTTCCCATCAATAAACGTAATCATTGCCGAAACTGGATTGGTTCCTTGAATATTTGAATTATCGAAAGCTTCAATTCGATGTGGTGTTTCAATATTAAGTTGTAACCCTAAATTCTCAACAGCTTTAATTGTCCGTTCTTCATCCCTTTCAATAAGAGAAAATTTTTCTTTTAAAGCGATGGTCGCGTTCTTAATCGCAAGTTTCACTAAGTCTTTCTTTTGACCACGCTGTGGTTGATGTACTTTAATATTTAATAACTGTTCAGCAAAGTCCTTACTTACAGAATCAGGCAAGAAAATTTCTTTCGGTTTGATATGATTTTTATTTAAATAGAATTGACCTAAAAACGTAAGGAAATCTTCTTCGGCCACATCATAGATTGGAAAAAGTGAAACATCACGTTCAATTAACTTCCCTTGTCGAATAAAAAATACTTGAACACACATCCAACCTTTATCAAAGGCATAACCAAACACATCGCGATCAGTCAGATCATTAAGAGCCATTTTTTGTTTTTCCATTACTGCTTCAATGTGAACAATTTGATCACGATATTCTTTTGCACGTTCGAACTCCAAGTCCTCTGAAGCATGAACCATCTTTTCCTTTATTTCTTTTTTTATTTCCTGATAACCACCTTTTAAGAATCGAGTTATATCTTGTACAATTTCTTGATTCGTTTCCTTTGAAATTTCCTTTACACAAGGTGCTAAACACTGTCCTATATGGTAATACAAGCATACTCGATCAGGTAATTTTGAACATTTTCGTAGAGGATATAATCGGTCTAATAACTTTTTCGTTTCGTTTGCTGCTTGTACATTAGGATAAGGACCGAAATATTTTCCTCCATCTTTTTTCACTGAACGGGTTGTAATTAAACGAGGGTGACGCTCATTCGTAATTTTAATATAGGGATAGCTTTTATCATCCTTCAACATGACATTATATTTAGGATCATATTTTTTTATTAAGTTAAGTTCTAAGAGAAGTGCTTCAATATCTGAAGACGTTATGATGTATTCAAAATCACAAATTTCACTAACTAGTCGAAGTGTCTTCCCCTCATGTGAACCTGTAAAATAAGATCGAACACGATTTTTTAACACCTTAGCTTTACCTACATAGATAACAGTACCTTGTTTATCTTTCATTAAGTAACAGCCAGGTTGATCAGGAAGAATCGCAAGCTTTTCTTTTAATAGTTCTTTCATAAAACCATATCCTTTATGATGAGATCAAATACTTTATATGAGTATTTAAACGAAAGATTAACTAAATAAAAAGTTCAATAAGACAGCTTTTCATTACAACTACAAATAATAAATGTAACCTCTATACTAGTTTAGAGTCTGCCATACTAATTATCATTTTTCCACTTATACAGCTTAATGTCATGATATACAGGATCAAACAATGGATTAGAATGAAATTCTTCAATTTCTTTTATTTTATCATCGACATTGATTCCTTGAGAACGAAAACCTTGTAATAATCGTTCAGTTACGAAAATTGTATGATTCATTTGAACGATATCTTCCAAAAAATACTCGTAGGTTAACAACCGTTTATGCTCGTAAGGCATATTCAAATATTCCAATACTCTCGTTTCCTCCCATGTATATACCGTGAATGGCTCCTCGATGTCATCTAAGTAATAAGCCAATTGGTATGTAGCTGGTACTTGTCGATTATAATCGTTCATTAATCCGATACTAAAATAAAACTGGCTGAACAAAAGAACCGTTACACAACTATAGAATAGAGTAGATTTGTTATATGTAAATAACTTAATTAATATGAGAATAAAAACAAATATAGTAAACGGCATAATATGCCTTGGTTTATCAATATTTTGTGCAAACAAAACCCAAATAAAATACGATGAACTCATTGTTACTATTAAATAGTAGCCACTATATGCTACACTTTTATTCTTTTTCATCACAAGACCTATAATAATAGTAATTACAGTAATGAAAACTATCCCAATGGATTGAGCAAACCAAGAACTCCATATCCACTGCTCAAAGGTTAAACGAATAAACCGTTCTAACAAAGATACTTGCTCAGTAATAGCTGTTCCTCCCCATTCTTGAAAGTGACCTTCAACAAATGCCCAACCTATTTTCATAAATGAATTGATCCCACCTAAGGAACTAACTAAACCCCAAACCCAAATAAGTTGAAAAATACAGTTGAGCATAAAATGGGAGAAAAATCGAATCAATTTATTTCCCTTATGGTCTCTTAAATCAACAATCACGCACCATAATAATCCAACACCGAACACTAAATACGAAACGCGAATACCCATTAATAGACCGAATAAAAATGGTGTTATCCACAAATATTTCCACTCTTTTTTCTCTATACTTACAAATAGCGACCATATATACCAAATTAAGATGCTAACTCCCGCTGCTTCTGACATCGGTTGAATAGTTAAGATATTCAAATATGGCATTGTTTGAATTAAAGCCGTAATCAACAAGGCATTCCTTTCAGTAACAAAACGCTTAGAAATCCAATATAGTGGTAAGATAGTTGTCGTAATTAAGACAATGTTTAACATAATTAAACTTTCAATTGGATCATGCATGAATTGATTAAAGAACATACCACCAACAATAAAGTAAGGATAACCTGGAAAATGGGGCTGCATTTGTAATAGATCAAATTGTAAAACACCTAGAGCAAAATCAACTGCATCCCATGAACGGGCATAATTACTTATAAAGAATAACCGAGTTAAAGAAATTAATAGTATTAAAATGATGATCAGACCGTTAATTTTTTTATTTCCCTGAAAATAATGTCGAACATTCACTATGATACCACCTCACTTACATTCAGTTTATATCCTCCAAATATTTAGTATTACATGTATGTAATCGTATTATGTCGAATATATAAAGCAACGATTCCGAGAGAATAATTTTACACATATATTGATATAACAACAAAATCACACCATTTTTTAAAATGATAATTCGATTTGCACTAGTCATACTTAGCCATCTACTAATGATTAGCTAGTCAACTATTGTAATGGAGGACAATTATGGTATGATCAAGTACCTTAACACTTATCAACTTAAACATTTTTGACTTATCATAACTTTGATATAAGTCTTAGCAATTAGTACAAATAAAAAAGCTCGTATCTAAAACTCACTATTGTTATATGTGTGAAGTGAAATAAACAAACATATAATACATTTTCTCAAAAAAAGACCCGTTATTAACGGGTCATGCCAAAGAGGTATGGCTTTACACTTCTGAAGTGTTCACATTACTCGTATTTAATTCTTCATTCTCGCTTTTTTGTTTTCGGAATTTATAAGAAATCTTCCCTGTGTTAATTAACCACATCCAAGTAAAGACAAATGCGAAATAAAGCCAGTATGCTGCAATTTGTTCAAATGAAGGATTATGACTATAACCGAACATCGCTGCCATAAATAAACCAATTTGTCCACTCACCAAAACTTGCTGTCCTGTATCACGCTCATAATGAGCTTCATCTTGATAATGTTCAGGCATAATATGAACAATGTTATACATTTCAGCTGGTTTACCGTCTGCTGTTTCAATAAGAGAACCCATATTCCCTAAATCTTGAAGAGTACCAACGCCTTGTACCAGAAGTCCTGCAGCAATGAACATAATTAAAAAACCAGTAACATTGAAGAATGCTTTTAATGAGATTTTCATCGTACCTGAGAAGAATAAATAGCCTAAAATTAACGCGAGCATTAAACCACTCAATGCTCCATAATTTGTCACAGCCTTCTGAATGTCTCCTCCTCCAATTGCTGCGAAGAAGAAAACCGTTTCAACACCTTCTCGTAAAACAATTAAATACGTATGAATAATGAGTGCAGAAATACTTCCAGCGGTAATAGCAGCATTTAACTTTTTTTGCAAGTTTGAATTAATACTAGCTGATTCTTTCTTCATCCATATAACCATGTGAGTAAGAAGTAAGACCGAAGCAAACATGATTGTAACTTTCATGTATGTTTCAGAACCTAAGCTAGCAAACCCCGTAAACACTACTTGGAACAAAAGTGCTACTAGGAAACTACTAATCAGCGCCAAAACAACCCCTGCATATATCCATTTATGATATTTTTCTGCATTTAATCTTGTTAAATATGACAGAATTAAACCGACAATAAGGATTGCTTCAAGAGCTTCACGAAGTGTAATTAAGAATGCTTGAAAATCCATCTCTATTCTCCCCCCTTGACTTATTTCTCTTTCTGTTTCTTAGATTTATTTACGAACACAATAAATACTAAAATGGCAAATAGAGCTACAGAAAACCATAACCAAAAAGAGCTACTTCCGATTTCTTTATCTTCCAAAAAATCCAAATTCTCTTCAGTTAAATGTGATTTGCCTTCTTCTTCATTTTTTGGTATTGCAAAGAATGGTTCAACTTTTTTTATAATATTCTCAGTTTCTTGCTGAAATGTATCATAATCATTCTCTTGATTTCCTATCCCGAATAGCCCAGGATTTCCAAGTGATTGTAAAGCTAAATCAAAGGAAGCGTAGACGTTTTGTACATATTCATCACCTTCTTGATCTTGCACATATGGAGCTAAAATATTAAAAGTCCCGCGCGCTTTCGCTAACAATAACTTTGCTTGCCCATAATCTTCAAACTGTTCATCAGCAAAATGTAAACGACGTTCAACATTTAAACGTAGTGCTGCTTTATATGAGTCAAGAATTAATTCTTTGTCTTTTTGTTCAAAGCCCTCGGCAATAAGTGGAACTGTTTTAGTAAAATAAAGATCAAATTCTTTTTCATATGTGTCGTATACTTGTTTCGCACCGTCCCAATTATCGTTTTCTAGATGATTTTTTAACTCTATGTAAGCCTCTGCAATTTGCTCTTCTCCAGGATCACCATATGAGTACGCAAACGCTTGAGAAACACCTGTTAGAGTGAGAATCATTGTCATTATTAAATAGTATATAATTTTTTTCATCATTTTTCCCCCTAACGATAATGATAATGATTATCAACTGAAATGTCAATAAAAGATGAGCAATTTTAAATATTGCTCATCTATTGAAATTCTTTTATAAGATGTGCCTGTTTATCAATCGAAACTTTCTCAACAGGTCTGAGCATCTCAGTAAAGATTGCAGGTAATACTGATGTCATGTATGCTCTAAACTTTATAAATGATTCACCTTTTGTTCGTACTTTATATTGAATTGGAATTTCCTTAACACGAAAACCTTTTCTTACAAGGTTCAATGTAATTACTTGTGCATAATTGTAATCGTGGACGATTTCTGCATGTTCTGCCGCTTGCCTTGAAAAAGCACGCATACCTGATTGCCCATCGTGTATCCACTTTCTTAATAACAAACTTTGAAGCATTGTAAAACAGTAATTCCCTAACCTACGATGAAGCTTCATACCGTTAATTGTTCCGAGAAAACGTGAACCCATTACGTAATCTGATTCTCCAATTAAAATTGGTTCAATTAGTTCTGGAATTTGCCAAGCAGGATATTCATTATCCGCATCAATCATAACAGCAATATCTGCTCCTAACTTCACACTTTCTTGCAAACCAGTACGTACCGCTGCTCCTAATCCCTTGTTGATCTTATGTTGAGTAATGTAATCTACTCCAGCTTCTTTTGCTATTGCAACTGTATTATCTGATGAACCATCATCTACAAGTAGGATTTTCACATCAATCCTGTCATGAAAAGAACGTGGTACATTGGAAATCACTTCTGCAATAGATTCTTCTTCGTTATATGCAGGGAGAAAAACAATAATACGTTGCTTATTCATTATTACCCTCACTCCTCATTGCTTCCTGTAAAACTGGACCTCTACTATGGCTAGGGTAAGGTGCACCAAGTAAATAGGCAATTGTTGGCGCCATAGATACTAAACTGTGCTTCTCCTTTACAAGGTGGTTTCGTTTAATCGTTGGTCCATTCATAATAAATGGTACATAGCGCTCTCCTTCATCTAAATGACCATGTCCACCTATACCATCTGCTTGTCCATGGTCAGCACAAATCATAAGTGTTGTATTTTCCATTTTCCCATTGTCTTTAAGCCACCCGACAAATTCTTCAACTAACCGGTCTGCCTCTTCTATTTTTTGAATATATTCGTCATAGAGGACTCCTCTGCTATGCCCTGTCTGATCTGTAGATATTAATTGAGCAATAAGTAGTTCTGGGTCTTGCTCAGCCATGATCTTCTTTGCCCGTTCAATAATGTTTCGATCAGCTTCATCGTTATGCATGACAGCAGTAACAGTCTCAACATCATCCCCCATCGCATCTACAAGATGGGCAATTCCTAGCAATCGACCTTTTTTGTTTACTTTCCTCAAAGAATCAAAAATACTTTCTACTTTAATGCCTAACTTCCAAACCATATTTGAAGTGATACCGTGTTCAAATGGATATGTTCCTGTAAACATTGAAGAAAAACAAACGACCGTTCTAGCTGGATATACGGTCTCCATATTTGCATATTCAGTTCCTTCTAAGCGTAGCTTATCCAGAAATGGAGTATTAGCTTCTTCAAAGCGTTCTTTTCTCATTCCATCTATTACAATAACAATTACTTTATCATTTACAGCGTGTTCACTTGGAGAAACATTTTCAGTATAATTTTCGATTGGTTCTGGTTTCCAATCAAACAAATAACGATGCAAAACAAACGCAAATAACCAAGTTGCTCCAAAGAACGTGATAATTTGAATCCATGAAAGTGATGTAAATGTTACTCCATCCATCAACATACTATAGTGGATATACCATAAGGATAGTAGCAATAATACTTTAGGAAGTTGCTCTTGAGCGTTCCCACTCGTCGAATCACTATTTTTAAGTACGAGCTTCCAAAATCTTGTGAAATTCCACCATGTTGTACCGATACGTAAATGATAATATAATGTGCCCCAAAAAAAGACAGTAAAAAAGAAATATAAACTTATTGCAAACAACCACAATGTATAACTAATTTCACCCCAAATTAATAAATAGGCGATCAAAGGTATCCAAAGAAAATTCCTTAAAAATAACGGAAAATCATAAATGAAATAAAGGATTAAAAAAGGTATTATTGTAACAAAACTTACTGCCAATACCGTCCAATCACTTTTCGAAAAAAACGCAAATAAAATCATTGTTCCTATCGTAAAAATTGGTGTAAATGGTTTTCCTTCATTAAGTAAGTTCCAACATCTTGCTGCAAACTTTTCAAACTTCGATGCCTTTTTCAATTTGAACGTCCTCCTTTCCTAACAATATCATTAAAAGATAATTGATTGCGAAACGATATCCACAAAATAATACCTAACGTGTATGAAAAAATAAATTTGTAAGCATGAGTTGCTAAAGAAAGATGATAACCGTTAGTAAGCTCTACCCCTAATGCAACTAATGCTGCACTCATTACACTTTCATAGGTTCCAATTCCGCCTGGTGTGATCTGAAACACACCGCTAGCAACTGCCATACTATTTACCCATATTGCACTATATGGAGTAAGCAAAGGCTCTGCAATATAATATAACACCGCTCCTTCTAAGCACCAGCTAAGGACTGTTAAACCTATTACTATCAAACCTGTCCTTCCCGACAATCCCTCTCTTAAAAGATGAATTTGTAGTTTCATTTTTTGTGATATATATTGGAACCTTCGCAAAAGCATCCATAATCCTACTATTACAATTCCAATTATGAATAGATAACTCACATGGAAAGAGAACTGAACTGCAAATAATAGCACACCCATACCAGCAACAAGACCAAGAAATAACAAATCAATTAATCGTAAAACAAATACCGAATGGATACTTTTTTCCCAATCTAATTCACCAGACTTCACAGCTGCTGCTACTCTAATAGCATCTCCAGCTTTAAAAGGTAAAAGATGATTAACGAATAGACTTATACCAACACCATAAAAAGCATATTTAATTGTTAGCTGACCTTTCACATAAAAGTGCCATGCAATCGCTCGACACATGAATGCTCCTATATAAAAAAAAGTTAACATGGCAAGCTTGACTGGTGATAATACTAACGGGTGTAAGTAGAACCACATTTGTTCCCATTCAAAAGCATTTATCGTTATTAGTACAAATGAAACGATCAACAATGCTCCTATGAATCTTTTTATCCATTTTTTCATCGACAGTATTCCTCTTAATAGTTATACGAGTATTTTAGCTTTTCGTTTTTACTGAAGTTCATGATTGCTCAGAAATAAATTATAACATAAAGAGGTAATTCAAAAAGTTTGGAGAAAATTCATTCTCATCCCTTTGTTCTTTACATACCGAAAGCCGCTGTATCATCAGCGGCTTTCGGTATGTTTTATAATAGTTCGTTTATTGTTGCAATAACTACGTCACTGTGTTTTTTCGCTTCTTCCGCATTTTCTTCGGAAATTGCGTTAAACCACTGTTCTGCTACTTCTAGTGTTGATTGAGTTTTTTCATCGCCAAGCTTATCAATTAAATACAGCTCAATATCCTTTAAGAATACATTTCCTTCAAGTGCACTCTCTTTAGCACTTGTTAAATCACCTTCTTCAAGTGCTTTTGGAGCTTTTTCATGATAAATTGCAATCTTATTTATAAACGCTTTAGCAAATAGGTCTTTTACTTCTTCACCTTTAATTGAAGCAGGATCTGTTTCATTTAAGCTAAATAACGTATTCAATTTATTGGCTGCTTCTTCATCTCCACCACTTAAAGAGCCATTAATAGCTTGATAGAAACCCCATGATTCTGCTTGCATGTTACGAAGGTCATCTTCACTAGCAGAGCCTTCTGAAACGGCTTTTTCAATTTTTTCAGCATAAGATTGAGCTGCTAAATAATAGCTACGGTAAATTGACTTATCCGTTACTTGTGCATAAACAACGAAATCTTCAACATTCCCTGCATTTAGTGCTTCTTCTTGTGCAGCTAGACCTGTGCGAATACTTTCTTCCATACTACTTTCACCATTTAACTCATAATATGAGTCACGTTTTACAGCAGTAGGAATCAAAACCTCATCAGCTAAATAGTTCAAATCTGCAAATAGTGCTTTTGCTTCATCTAATTTATCTGCTTCAATTGCCGCAGCTATATCTTTATGAAGACCTTTTTGTACTTTATAGAAATAAGACTGAGTCGTTTTATCGATTAATTGTCTAGCAAGGTTTGGTTTAATGTCTCCTGACAAACCGCCTTCCATTGCCGCTGTTAATGCTTGATCAAACTCACCACTCACTGCATTAACTGCAGTTTGTAAGTTTGTAGAGTATTCTTCAGTAACAGTCGTCCAATTCACTTCTTTATCTTCTTTAGCCTTAGATAATTCATCAATAATTCCCTTATAAGTTGTTACTTGTGTTTGCACTTCTGATTGCTCAGCTACTTGCTCTTCTGTTTCAGTTGTTTCTTCACTTTGAGCAGGTTGCTCTTCTGTTTGCTCTACTGGTTCTTTAGTCGCTTCACTATCGTCAGCGCTACACCCAGCTAAAATTCCCCCAGCTAATAATAAACTACCAATTAATGAAACTTTCTTTTTATCCACTATTTTACTCCCCTTTATGTAAAATTACTGATAATGATTTTCAATCACAACTAAAATTATATTAAGAATGATTATCACTGTCAACCTAAAAATGAAACAAAAAAAAGATTCCGAAGCAATTCATGCTTCGGAATCTTCTTATACATGTTTGTTAAGTAATTCTACAAGAGCTTCTTTAGGTTGGAAACCAACTACTTGATCAACTACTTGACCATCTTTCAATACAAGTAATGTAGGAATACTCATTACACCAAATTTACTTGCCGTTTCTTGATTTTCATCAACATCTAGCTTAATAATTTTAACTTTATCGCCCATTTCTGAATCTAATTCCTCAAGAACTGGCGCGATCATTTTACAAGGTCCACACCAAGGTGCCCAAAAATCTGCTAAAACTAGTCCAGATGCTGTATCAGTTGAAAACGTTTGGTCGGTAGAATGTGCAATTGCCATAATAAAATCCTCCTCTTAACTATACACTTTGTTGTGATAATGTAGTCAGTATATCACTACATGCATGTACATATCCAATTATTTGCTTGCTAATAGTATATACGAATGAATATTGTTCCTTACATCAACCTTTAAAGAATTGTAAAAAAAGTTCTTTAAGATACTTAATTGGCATCATATCAAAATAGATAAAAACGTGCGAACATATTGCTCACACGTTTTATTATCTTATTGATTGGAACTAAATAAAGGGATAGTGTAACCTATCATTCAAATGTTAGATTACTATTTTAAATGCATTAATAAAACTTTCTAATTAAATCCCAATCTAGTGTATATATTTATGCATTTACTTTTGCTTTTTTTAATTCCTCAGTCAACATAGGAACAACTTCAAATAGATCTCCAACAATACCGTAGTCAGCTACATTAAATATACTTGCTTCAGGGTCTTTGTTGATTGCAACAATTACCTTAGAATTAGACATACCTGCAAGATGTTGGATCGCACCTGAGATACCACAAGCAATGTATAGATCTGGAGTTACTACTTTACCTGTTTGACCAATTTGTAGTGAGTAATCACAATATTCAGCATCACATGCACCACGAGAAGCACCAACAGCTCCACCAAGAACTGATGCTAATTCATCTAGAATTTCAAATCCTTCAGAACTCTTTACCCCACGGCCACCTGCTACAATAACTTTTGCCTCTGAAAGGTCAACACCTTCTGATGTTTTACGGATAACTTCTTTAATGATTGTACGTAAGTCATTAATCTGTGCATCTATAGATTGAATATCTCCTGAACGTGATCCGTCTTTCTCAAGTGCAGCAATGTTATTTGGACGAATTGTAGCGAATACAATTCCATCTGAAATTAATTTCTTTTCAAACGCCTTACCAGAATAGATAGGACGTGTAAAAATAATGTTCCCACCTTCAATTTCAACATCTACCGCATCTGAAATCAAACCAGAATCAAGCTTACTCGCAAGACGAGGTGATAAGTCCTTACCAAGTGCTGTATGTCCAATTATAATTCCTTCTGGATTCTCTTGGTCAATAACAGCCATCATCGCTTGTGTGAAACCATCAGACGAATAATTTTTAAGTTGTGAATTCTCAACAGTAATTACACGGTCAGCTCCATAAGCAATTAAATCGTTTGCAAAACTAGTTACCGATTCTCCACAAAGGACACCGACAACTTCCCCACCTTCAGCAACGAGTTTTCCAGCAGCAATTGCCTCAAAAGATACATTACGAAGTGCTCCGTCACGAACTTCTCCCAGTACTAATACTTTGCGTCCCATAGTATAAACTCCCCTCCGTTAAATTACTTTTGCTTCCGATTGTAACAATTTTACTAATTCAGTTACTTGGCCCTCTAATTCGCCTTCAAGAACTTTCCCAGCTTCCTTCTTAGGAGGAAGATATATTTCAAGAGTTTTTGTTTTAGCTTCGACGTCGTCTTCATCAATATCTAAATCATCAATTTCAAGTTCTTCTAATGGTTTTTTCTTAGCTTTCATAATACCTGGAAGTGATGGATAACGTGGTTCATTTAATCCTTGCTGAGCCGTAACGAGCAATGGTAATGATACTTCAACGATTTCGCCATCACCTTCCACATCACGCTCGATAGTTGCCGTTTCCCCATCAATATCAATTTTTGTAATCGTTGTAACGTAAGGAATCTCTAATAATGCTGCAAGACGAGGACCAACTTGTCCTGAACCACCATCAATTGCGACATTTCCACCTAAAATAATATCAAATTCATTTTCTTTGAAGTATTCACTTAAAATTTTAGATGATGTATACTCATCACCTTCTTCTAAGTCATCTTCAGTATTCACAAGCACAGCTTTATCTGCTCCCATAGCTAAAGCAGTTCGAAGTTCTTTCTCAGCTTCTTCTCCACCAATTGTGACAACGGTTACATCTCCACCATGCTTTTCTTTCAATTGGATTGCTTCCTCAATTGCATATTCATCGTAAGGATTAATGATAAACTCTGCGCCTTCTTCATCAATAGCACCATTCTCAATCACGATTTTTTCTTCCGTGTCAAATGTGCGTTTCATAATTACAAAGATATTCATCGTTTCCCCTCCTAATTTAAATACAATGGTTCATGATTTGTCGAGCAACCGCTCAACATCAATTGAAAAAAATTATTACTTGTTAAATTGTGGCTTTCGTTTTTCGATAAAAGCTTGTACACCTTCATTACCATCTTCAGACATAAATACTTCCCCAAATAATTCAGCTTCCCGCTCTACACCAGCATCAAATGAATTTCCTTTAGTGTATTGGAGCAATTCAATAACACTTTTTACAGATAGTGCTCCTTTTGCAGCAAATTTCTCAGCTAAAGTTTGGGCTTCGGCAAATAATTCTTCTGATTCATCATATGTACGATTCACAAGTCCCCAACTTTCCGCATCCGCACCACTTATTGGTTCACTAGTAAGCATCATTTCAAGTGCTCTACTCGTACCAACATAACGTGGAAGGCGTTGCGTACCTGCAAATCCTGGTATAATACCTAACTGCAGTTCAGGCAAACCAAGCTTTGCATCTTTCGTTGCGATTCGTACATGACAAGCCATTGCTAGTTCGAGTCCACCGCCTAATGCTGCTCCATGAATAGCAGCTATCACAGGTTTCGAAAACGTTTCCATTCTTCTAAAAAGATGTTGACCTCTTTTTGCTAATTGAGCATAATCATCAGCTTCTTGTAAAGTAGTAAACTCTTTAATATCTGCCCCAGCACAGAAGAACCTTCCTTCTCCTCGAATTACGATTGCACGAATATTATCATCATCTTCTAAAACATCGAAAGCTTCAGAAAATTCTTCTAACACTGCGCGTGCAAGCGCATTTGCAGGTGGTCGATTAATTATTATTGTAGCAACATTCTGCAATTTCTCAATGGTTAAAAATTCCATTCACTTACCCCCTGTCAATGTGTGCTGTACTTATCCATCAGCACTTAATCCATTTACAAGCATATGAGCTACTATAGAGGAATTCGCCGTAATATTGAACTTTTGGCCTTTCATCACCCAACTTGTTACGATTTCATCAATTGTTCCGAACACCATCTGTCTTGCAAGGCGGACATCCAATTCAGGTTTAAATTCCTGATTTTGTTTTCCCTCAATAATAATAAGGTCGATCAAATCTAGATATTCCCTTAAAATCTCATTGATTTTTTTTCGTAGCTCTTGATTTGATTGTCTTAATTCTAATTGAGTAACAACTGCCCAATGTTGTTCACCTGAGAAATGTTTGAAGTGCATTTCTACTAATGTTGTTAATTTCTCTATTGCTGTCGATTTTCCTGCAATTTCGCCATTTATTTTTTCGATAAATAGCCCCATTTTTTCCTCGAAAATCGAAATCAAAATATCTTCTTTATTTTTGAAATACAAATATATTGTGCCGTCTGCTACCCCTGCTCGTTTAGCTATCTTAGAAACTTGAGCATGATGATAGCCGTTCTCAGCGATAACCATCACTGCTGCATCAATAATTTGTTTGTACTTTGGCTTATTCTTCTTCAAAATTGATTGTCTTCCCTTCATTCAACGTAGAGGCAGTTATTTATCCGCCCCCTTTCCAATTTGGTTATAAAACCTTCCTAATACAATTATAACAAATTTGTATTAGGAAGGTGAATATCTTTCGTGAAAAAATGAATGATTGTTCATTCATTTATTATAATACTGAATTTACTGAAATATGTCAACTTTCACACCTTGTTTTACTTTAGCTTGTTTTCTGTTTTGCTTCTTCGGCAAGTGTACGACGTAAAATTTTTCCTACTGCTGTTTTCGGTAATTCTTTACGGAATTCATATAATCGAGGAACTTTGTACGCTGCTAGATTTTCTCGACAAAATGCTTCAAGTTCTTCTTCTGTTAATTGTGTTCCTTCTTTTAATACGATATAAACTTTAACGGTCTCACCGCGATACTCGTCAGGTACACCAACTGCAACCGCTTCTTGAATTGCTGGATGTTCATACAGTACCTCTTCAATCTCACGAGGATAAATGTTGAATCCACCTGCAATAATCATATCTTTTTTACGATCTACAATATAAAAATATCCATTTTCATCCATATATCCTAAATCACCAGTTAATAGCCAATCACCATCCATAAACGTAGCAGCTGTTTCTTCTGGTCGATTCCAATAGCCTTTCATAACTTGTGGACCGCGAACGACAATTTCTCCAATTTCTCCAATATCTGCTGGACCTTGCTTTTCCGCTGATAATACATAAGAATCTGTATCTGGCCACGGGATACCGACACTTCCTTTTACTCGATTACCCCACACTAAATTAGCATGTGTAACAGGTGATGCTTCAGTGAGACCAAAACCTTCAACCACCTTACCATCTGTCTCTCTTTCAAATTTCTCTTGCACTTCCACAGGTAAAGGAGCGGAACCACTTACACATGATTCGATTGAAGAAAGGTCATATTTCTTCAAATTTGGGTGATTCAATAATGCAATATACATCGTTGGTGTGCCTGGGAATATAGTTGATCGTTGTTTCTGAATCGTCTCCATTACTTCTTCCGGATCGAATTTTGGAAGTATGATCATCTTTGCGCCGATTAGAACTGATAAATTCATAACTGTCGTTAAACCGAATACATGAAAAAATGGCAGAACAGCTAATAAACTTTCTTCTCCTTCACGACATTTATATAGCCAGTAACGACACATTATCGAGTTAGCGATTATATTTTTATGCGTAAGCATAACACCCTTTGGAAAACCTGTTGTACCACCAGTATATTGAAGTAATGCAATATCCTCAGCCGGTTCAAAATCATGTTCGATTAACGTATCTCTGCCTTTTTTGATTGCATTCTTAAAAAGGTGGACACACTCACTTTCTTTCACCTTAACGATCATATTCGTTTTCTTACGTTGCACAAATGGATACAGAAGATTTTTTGGAAACGGTAAGTAATCTTTAATACCTGTAACGATAATTTGTTCTACTTCTGTATTACTCTTCACTTTCACTGCTTTAGGATAAAACAAGTCTAAACATATTAAAAATTTTGAACCTGAATCTTTTAATTGATATTGCATTTCTCGTTCTGTATACATTGGATTGACTTGTACAACAATACCCCCAGCCATTAGTGCTGCATAATAACTAATTACACCTTGTGGACAGTTAGCCAACATAATTGCAACTCGATCGCCTTTTTCTACCCCTAGATCCTGTAAATAATTTGCTAATTTCTTTACTTGACGTAATAGTTCCTTGTATGTCATTTCAGTTCCATAAAAATAAAGCGCTTTCTTTTCAGGATGATTTTTTGCAGTTTCTAATAAATAATGGTGAATTGCTTTATTACCATAATCTATTTTTTGTGGAATTTCCGTTGGATAATGTGATGCCCATGGTCGTTCTAATAATTGTTCCATCTATTCATCTCCTTCCTATTTTAAAAAGTAATTCTTTTACATTCTCTATTATAAATGATTTTTTGCTATTTTTTGAATATTTTGTTCAATTTTTTTATTTATATAGTGAGAAAGTTTTATTATCAATGCGATTTTTTGATTGATTTTTAAAACATTTACAATATTAATACATAAAAAAGACCGGCATTATGCCGATCTTCTTAAATATTATATAAAATATTTTAAGCAAACAACGTCCACCAAATAATACCAACAACTAAGAAACCACCGCAAACTGCGATTAAAATTTTTGCTAGTTTCTCCACTTCTCTCTCTCCTTATCCAATACCTGCGCCAATGATAAAAGACAAACCTATTGAAATCATCATAGAAATGAAACCAACAGCACGGTTATCTTTTTCAATTTCAACATCAATATTGAAGCGTGGTGTTAAGAACTCATACATAAAATAACCAAACAATAGTAAGACAAACCCGAAAGTACCAGCTATCATCATCTGAATCAATGAATCATTATGCTCGATTGAATAGCGGAAAACATTCGCAATCCCAAAAACCTTACCTCCTGTTGCTAACGCAACTGCAAGGTTCCCTTTTTTAATCTCTTCCCAGTTCCGATAACGTGTGACCAATTCAAAGATTGCCAAAAATACGACCATGCATAGAACAGCGACACTATATTGAGCGGCTGTATGCACATATATATTTTCCCAAAAACCATTCATTGTCTAAGCGCTCCCCATGTTTGGAACCCGTTATTACTTTTTAATCATTGCATATTATCCAAGTAAGAACAAGTTAGTTGAACTTGTTTGTTATTTCAACTCTGCAACTGTTGCTCCACTCCCACCTTCACTCATACCCCCAAGCCTTACAGCTTTTACTGAGCGATGATTTTTCAGATAGTCATTTACACCTTTTCGTAATACACCAGTACCCTTACCGTGAATAATTGTAATGCTAGGATATCCAGCTAATAAGGCATCATCAACGTATTTTTCTAAACGATATAACGCATCTTCATACCGTTCCCCTCGAATATCTAGCTCTGGTTTCACATGATATTGCTTGCCTTTAACTGCAGCTAGTGGTTTCTTTTCAACTTTTTTCGGACTACCGATTAACTGAAGGTCATCTTTCTTTACCTTCATCTTCATAATACCAATTTGTACCTCATATTCTTTATTACTCACTTTTGATATTATATAACCTTTTTGATCAAAGGTCAGTACCTTCACTTCATCACCTGGGAGCATTTCTTTTGACTGGATAGCTTTCTTTTTAACCATTTTTTTTGACTTTTTGAGCTCAGGTGTCGCTTCTTCTAACTGCTTTCTCGCATCAATTAACTCATGCTCTCTCACTTCAACTTGCTTCTCTTGTTGCATTTTTCTCAAACTCTTTATAATTACATCTGCCTCAGCTTTCGCCTTCTTGATCGCTTGTTTCGCTTCTTCTTGAGCTTTATCATACATGCGATCACGTTCAAGCTGAAATTCCTCTAACTTAGCTTCAAGATCCCGTTGTAGTGATTCTGATTCTTTTCGAAGACGGACAGATTCTTCCATCTCTAACTCTGATCGTTTGCGACTTTCCTCTAATGACGCAATCATATTTTCAACTTTATTAGATTCTGCGCTCATATGGCTTTTCGCTTTTTCAATAACATCACTTTGTAAACCTAATCGTTTAGAAATTTCAAAAGCATTACTTCGTCCGGGTACACCGAGTAAAAGACGATAAGTTGGTCTTAATGACTCAACATCGAATTCTACACTAGCATTTAACACACCTTCTCGATTATAACCGTATGCTTTCAACTCAGGATAATGAGTTGTTGCAATAACTCGAGCACCCTTATGATAAACTTCATCGAGGATTGCAATTGCTAATGCTGCACCTTCTTGTGGATCTGTACCAGCTCCAAGCTCATCAAATAAAACAAGTGATTCGTGATCAACTTTTTTTAAGATCTCAACAATATTTGTCATATGAGAAGAGAATGTACTCAAACTTTGTTCAATTGATTGCTCATCCCCAATATCAGCATATACCGCTTGGAAAACAGTCATCTTCGAACCATCAAGTGCAGGAATCTGTAATCCTGATTGGGCCATTAATGTTAGCAAACCTAATGTCTTTAACGTAACAGTCTTACCACCTGTATTCGGTCCAGTTATAACGATCGATGTATATTCCTTACCTAGTGTTATGTCATTTGCAACAATTTCATCTTCTGATATGAGTGGATGACGAGCTTTCTTCAGGTCAACGTAACCTTCATTATTCATTTCTGGTTTTGAGGCCTTCATTGTTCTACCTAATTTAGCCTTCGTAAACATAAAGTCTATTTGTGCTAGAATTTCTACATTCTCCCTTAATCCATAAGCATCTTCTGCTACAAAACCCGAAAGTTCTAAAAGAATTTTTTCAATCTCTTGTTTTTCTTGAACTTTAGCTTCTTGTAGTTTGTTATTTAACTCAACTACTGACTGTGGTTCTATAAATAGAGTCGCACCTGATGAAGATTGATCATGAACCATACCACCGAAAGAGCTACGATATTCTTGTTTTACTGGAATCACGTAACGATCATTCCGAATTGTAATAATGTTATCAGAAAGCATTTTCTGAGTAGATGACGAACGAGTAATACTTTCTAGTTTCTCCCTAACACGTGATTCCGTTGTACGAAGCTTTGTACGAATAGAACGAAGTCTATCACTCGCACCATCCATGACAGCACCATTATCATCAATACAATTATTAATTTTGTTCTCTAAGTCGTTAAGCATTTGTAATTGCTCAACGTACTGCTCTAAGATTGGAATATCAATATCTTCATCAACTAAGCTTAATACATATTGTTTTGCTTGTCTTGAAGCATAAATCGTACTAGATACTTCTACTAACTCTTTAGAGCTTAACATTCCACCAATTTCAGCTCGTTTTATACTAGGGCGAATCTCAAAAATTCCACCGAGCGGAAATGTTCCTTTCAAACGTAATACTTTTGCAGCTTCATCTGTTTTATTTTGATTCTCTTTCACTTCGTAAAAATCAAATGATGGTTTTAAATCTATAGCTAATCCTCTTCCTAACGAAGATGCAGCATGCTTTTGAAGCTGTTCCTTGACCTTATTGTATTCTAAAACGCGCATTACACGTTCTAACACAGCAAATTTCCTCCTTGTTCTCTTTCCATAGTTCTATTTTTAATCATTTCGACTTAAAAATTGTTTTAACATCGCTAAATCCCATGTATTTATTACCGAATCTCTTCTTACCCAACCTGCACGAGCAGCACTGATACCAACCTTCATATCATCTAACATATCAATTGAATGTGCATCAGTATTGATAACAAGCTTTACACCAGCTTCTTGAGCTTTAACTAACCATTCAGCTGATAAATCAAGTCGATTAGGATTAGCGTTTAATTCAAGAGCCGTATTTGTCCGAGCTGCAACTTGAATTAACATGTCTAAGTCAACATCATATCCCTCACGCCTTCCAATTAATCTTCCAGTTGGATGGGCAATCAAATCCACATGTTTATTCTCTAATGCGTGTATTAACCGATCCATAATAATCTCTCTTGGTTGTGAAAAGCTTGAATGAATCGATGCAATCACAATATCTAATTGTGCTAATACTTCATTACCATAGTCAAGTGTACCATCTGGCAGAATATCCATCTCAACACCTGAAAGAACTGTTATATCATCATACTTCTCATTTATTAACTTAATCTCTTCATTTTGTTGTAATAATCGGGCATCACTTAACCCATTGGCAACCTTCAAATATTTTGAATGATCGGTAATTGCGATGTATGAATAACCTCTCTCTCGTGCTGCTTCAATCATTTCTTCAATTGAATAAGCACCATCACTCCATGTCGTATGCATATGCAAATCACCTTGAATGTCTCGAAAGTCAATTAGTTCATGCGATTCAGTAAACTTTTCAACTTCACCATTTCCTTGCCTTAATTCGGGTGGAATATAATGCAAGTCAAAATGTTGGAAGAAATCTTGCTCATTGTCAAATGTCAACATCTCTCCAGTAGCTTCCACTTCTACTCCATATTCACTAATTTTCTCACCACGAGATTTGGCAATCTGCCTCATACGAATATTATGGTCTTTCGAACCTGTAAAATGATGAAGTGTCGTAGCAAATGCAGATGGCTCCACAAGTCGAAAATCCACTGATACTTCATAATCATATTCAAGTACAACAGATACCTTTGTATCTCCTGAAGCAATTACAGATGATATATGTTCAAGCTTCAATAATTGTTCGCGTACAACAACTGGTTCTTCTGTTGCAATAATAAAATCAAGATCCTTAATCGTTTCTCTTAATCGCCTTAAACTACCTG
Source organism: Bacillus solimangrovi (assembly GCF_001742425.1). GTDB lineage: Bacteria > Bacillota > Bacilli > Bacillales > Bacillaceae_N > Bacillus_AV > Bacillus_AV solimangrovi. The sequence goes on along the minus strand of NZ_MJEH01000044.1, from coordinate 153,159 downwards.
CACGTGACCACTGCCTAATTCCATTCATTTCCTCAAGCTGTAACTCTATTTGCTCCGCGATTGGTAACATGAATGCAATCGGTAATCTTTCTGGTCGGCTGCCCATTTCCTTAGCAGCAAGTAGAATTTTTTCTTCTGTTTTTTTACCAAACCCAGCAAGTTCCTGTACTTTATGTTCGTTACACGCCTTAATCAAGCTTTCTATATCAGTTATTCCTAATTCTTGATATAGTTTTGCTATCTTTTTACCACCTAGCCCTTGAACTTTCAACAATTTCAATAAACCTGATGGAACTTCTGCTTTTAATTGCTCCAATAGTTGTGAAGAACCTGTTACCATTAATTCATCGATAACAGAAGCGGTACCTTTGCCAATCCCTTTTAGTTTAGAAACATCCTCAATATCACTTAAGCTTCTATCATCTGTTTCTAACGCTTGTGCAGCTTTTCTGTATGCAGAAATCTTAAATGTATTCTCACCTTTAATTTCCATATGTATTGCAATCATTTCAAGAACCTTAATAACGTCTTTTTTATTCATGTTCATTTATAACACCACCTAAATTTTTTCTACAAAGGTGCCTTATGTTCAAAAAACTTCTCACGATGGAGAAGTTTTTTGTTCTTACTTTCATTTTATCCTTAATTGCTAAAAAACTATGCTATATGTTCAAACCATAACTCTTTTATCTTATCGGAAAAAACTGGAGTATGTTCAATAATACCTTGAGCAAGCACAGAATGACTTAAAGCCGTTTGAATGCTTTCTAATGGAACTAATGCTCCAATGTACAATGCAAAGAAAACAAACAGGTACACTTCTGCAAAGCCTAAAACACCACCAAACCACCCATTTACTGTACTTAACAATGGTAAATCAGCAAGAAAATCTAACATTGCTCCTATAATCTGCATCACAATCTTCGTTCCGAAGAAAAGAAGTGCAAACGAAATCGCACGATAATAAGCCATCTCAGCATTCACAGCATCTAAAAAGATTGTCAATGTGCTGTCTTCAGGTAATGAGGGATATGGAATCCATAAGCGTATGTGTGGTGTTAACGTATCAAAATACATATATGCAACAACAAAGGACAAAATAAAACCAATAATATGTATGGCCTGTAAAACAAAACCTCGTTGAAAACCGATAAAGAAACCACCAGCAAGCAGTACAATAATTATTAAATCAAACATGTTCACTATTTCCTTTTTCTTGTTCTATTTTTCTAACTAATTGTTCATAATCATTTTGTAATTTCAAATAATCGTGTACAATATTGACTGCGGTCAATACTGCAAGTTTATTAGTATCTAAAAATGAATTCATTTCATGTATTTCTTTCATCTTGCTATCTACAAAACTAGCAACCATACGTACACGACTCGAATCCTCATCACCAACAATTGTGTATTGTTGGCCATGTATTTCAACAATTGTACGTGTTATTTTATCCCCTGACACCTTAAGAAAGCCCCCTTGTTCATGAAGATACCGTTCAAAAAGATCGATAAAAGAGGCTTACAGATAATAAACTCTGTCGATATTCTTTTTGAACAACACACAAGCATCCTATTATGTAATGATAACATGAAGCACATTGTTTTCAAAACATTTACATTATCTTTTTCCTTTATTGGAGATTCAAAAAGGAGGACAAAAAGTGCCAAGTTGATATAGGAATACAAAAGTAAATTTCACTCGAACTTTTTGGACTACTTCGTTAGGAAAGTTACGTTTAAATTATTACTTGTTTTATTCTGAAAGGAGTTCTACACATGTCAAATTCAGTTATTCAAACTTCAATACATACAATTGAAAAAATGAAAGCTTATTATGCAACATCACTTCAACCGAAACAACCACCAGGAAGCATTTTTGCAGCTAAGCTAACAGGTTGTTCAATTACAGCATATAAGTCTGGAAAAGTATTATTCCAAGGAAAAGATGCCGAAGCAGAATCCGCTCGATGGGGAAAACAACTTCAGTCAAAACAAAAGAAGGCAAAGTCACAGCACAACTATGCTCCACCTGCAACAATTGCAAATATGTCTATCCTCGGTTCAGACGAAGTTGGAACAGGAGACTATTTCGGCCCAATGACTGTTGTAGCCGCATTCGTTTCCAAAGAACAAATTCCACTTCTCAAAGAACTTGGTGTCCGTGATTCTAAGAATTTAGACGATACACAAATAGCCCGTATTGCAAAAGAGATTATGCCGATTATTCCTTATAGTCTACTTATCCTGCATAATGAAAAATATAACGAACTACAAGCTAGTGGCATGACGCAAGGGAAAATGAAAGCACTTCTTCATAATCAAGCTATTAACCATGCTGTTAAAAAGATTGAACGGACTCAATTAGATGGTATTCTCATTGATCAATTTGTTCAGCCTGCTACGTATTTTAACCATATTAGTGGAAAGAAAAGAGAATGGACAGAACCAATCTATTTTAGTACTCAAGCAGAAGGCGTCCATCTATCTGTTGCAGCCGCTTCAATTATTGCTCGTTATGTGTTTGTACGTGAATTTGAAAAGTTAAGTGAACAAGCTGGTTTTAAATTACCGAAAGGTGCAGGACATATTGTTGATAAGGCTGCTGCAAAACTAATTAAATTAAAAGGAGAATCAGCACTTAATCAATTTACAAAGTATCATTTCGCCAACACTGAAAAAGCAAAAAAACTTATTTATTAATAGTAAAAGAGGTACTCATATGAGTACCTCTTTTACTATTATCCGCGTAATGTAGCGCCTAATTTTTCTTCTACAACTTTTAATACTTTTTCATGAACTTTCGTTACTTCTTCATCTGTTAATGTTTTTTCAGGATCAAAATAACGAAGTGAGAATGCGAGTGACTTCTTACCTGCCTCTAGGTGCTCCCCTTTGTACAAGTCAAAGATAGTTACATCCTGAAGTAATTTCCCTCCAGCTTCGTAAATAACAGACTTTACATCTGAAGATGGAATATCTTCTGCTAAGACAAGTGCAATATCACGTGAAATTGATGGGAAACGTGGAATTGGCTTATACGAAACCGCTCCAGCATCTGCATTTAATAATTTTTCAAGTGAAATTTCAAACACATATGTTTCATTTAAATCAGCATCTTTTTGAGCTTGTGGGTGCAACTGTCCAATGAATCCAAGATATTCATTATCTAACTTCACCTCAGCTGTTCGACCTGGATGCATGCCTTCCTTATTCAAACGAGTGAAAGTAATTCGATCACTTAAACCAAGCTCAGTAAATAGACCTTCAAGCACACCTTTTGCAACAAAAAAGTCGACTACTTTCTTCTCTCCTTGCCACTGATGTTTTTGCCATAACCCTGTAAATGCACCTGCAAGACGTTCTGTTTCAGTTGGTAGTTTCGTTACTACTTCTTCATCCGTCAAATAAACTGAACCAATCTCAAATAGTGAAAGGCTATCCATACGACGCGCTTTATTGTAGCTTAATACCTCTAGAAGATGAGGTACAATACTAAGTCGAAGCACACTTCTCTCCTCACTCATTGGCATCGCAAGATGTACAGGATTTGCTACTATATTGTCATCCTTATATTGATGTACACGCGCTTCACTCGTTAACGCATACGTAACAGTCTCATATACCCCTGTTCCTTCTAAATAACGTCGTACTATACGTCGTTTTTGCTGGTAAGAAGTAAGCGCTCCAGGATTAGATTGACCAACTGGTAACGTCTTTGGCAAGTTGTCATAACCATACATACGAGCAACTTCTTCAACCAAATCTTCTTCAATCGTTATATCCCAACGGCGAGAAGGTACGTTCACAATAAAGCTATCGTGATCAACTGTATAATTAAATTTCAATCGGTCAAAAATCCCCCCAATTTCATTTGTGGAAATTTCAGTACCGAGCACTTTGTTAATTCGTTCACCTTTGATCGTAACAACTGATTCTCGCTTATCTAAGTGGTCAATCTCGATACGGCCTGCTAACACTTGACCACCAGCAAGTTCTGCCATTAATTGTGCTGCACGGTCAGATGCAATCGCTGCTCGATTAATATCTACACCTTTTTCATAACGAGCACTTGCTTCACTTCGAAGACCATGATCTTTTGATGCAATACGAATGCGCTGTGAATCAAAAATAGCTGACTCTAACAATACATTCACTGTATCTTCATTCACTTCTGAATCAGCACCACCCATTACACCAGCAAGTGCAACTGGAACCGTTCCATTCGTAATGACTAGATGTTCACTTGTTAACGTTCTGTTCTCATCATCAAGCGTTGTAAGCAATTCTCCTTCTGTTGCACGACGAATAACAATTTCCTTAGAACCGAAACGATCATAGTCAAATGCATGTAATGGTTGACCATATTCAAGCAAGATGAAATTAGTTATATCAACGATATTACTAATCGGACGAATCCCAGCAGCAATAAGACGATTTTGTAACCATAGTGGTGACGGACCTACTTTTACATTTTTTATAACACGAGCTGAATAATAAGGGTTATCATCAGTCGAATCTACTTTTACAGAAATAGACTCTGATGCTTGCTCAGCTGCTTCTTCCAACGAAATTTCAGGAAGCTTCACCGGCTTATTAAGAATTGCTGCAACTTCATATGCTACACCTAACATACTTAAACAATCTGCACGGTTTGGAGTTAGACCAAGCTCTAACACTTTATCATTCAAATTCAAATATTCGAGTGCATCTGTTCCTACTTCAGCTTCTTCTGGGAAAACGAAAATTCCTTCTGCATACTCTTTGGCAACAAGCTTCTGTTCAACACCAAGCTCTTGTAATGAACAAATCATACCGTGAGATGCTTCGCCTCGTAGCTTCGCTTTTTTGATTTTAAAGTTACCTGGTAGTACCGCTCCTACCTTTGCCACAGCAACTTTTTGTCCTGCATCTACATTCGGTGCACCACAAATGATTTGTACTAATTCCTCTTCACCTACATCTACTTGACAAACATTTAACTTATCAGCGTTTGGATGTTGATTACGCTCTTTCACATACCCAACAACAACACCGTTAATTCCCGCACCTAAATCTTCAACACCTTCAACTTCAATACCTGTTCGTGTAATCTTTTCTGCTAAGTCTTCCGCAGAAATTCCATCTAAATCCACATATTGTTGTAACCAGTTATAAGATACTAACACGATTGACACCCTCCTAATCTATTCTTTATTACACTCGTTTGAATTGTTGTAAGAAACGTTTATCATTCGTATAGAAATGACGAATATCGTCTATTCCATATTTCAACATTGCAATACGCTCTGGTCCCATTCCGAACGCAAATCCTGTATATTTCTTCGAGTCAAAGCCTGCCATCTCTAAAACATTAGGATGAACCATTCCTGCACCGAGAATTTCTATCCAGCCTGTTTTTTTACAAACACTACATCCTTCACCATGACAAATTCCACATGAAACATCAACTTCTACAGATGGCTCTGTAAATGGAAAGAAACTTGGACGAAGGCGAATTTCACGTTCATCGCCAAACATATGTTTAGCAAACGCATCAAGTGTACCTTTTAAGTCGCTCATTCGAATATTTTCATCAACTACAAGTCCTTCAATTTGTGTGAATTGATGAGAGTGTGTCGCATCATCAGTATCTCGACGGTATACTTTACCAGGACAAATAATCTTAACAGGTCCTTTTCCTTTATATTTTTCCATCGTACGTGCTTGAACTGGTGATGTATGCGTACGCATTAATAACTCTTCTGTAATATAGAATGAATCTTGCATATCACGAGCAGGGTGACCCTTCGGTAAGTTCAACGCTTCAAAATTATAATAATCTTGCTCAACTTCTGGTCCTTCTGCAACGGTATAACCCATTCGTAAGAATAAGTCTTCAATTTCTTCAACCACTGATGTTAACGGATGATGATTACCTTGTTCAACAGGGCGTCCTGGTAATGTTACATCAATCGTTTCTTGTGCAAGCTTTGCTTCAACTGCAGCTTTTTCAAGTTGTGCTTGTTTTGTATCAACAGCTGTTGCAATCGCTTCACGCACATCATTTGCAGCCTGACCTATCTTTGGTCGTTCTTCAGCAGACATTTTCCCCATTCCACGTAAAACTTCGGTAATCGGACCTTTTTTCCCTAAATATGAGACTCGAATATCTTGTAATGACTTCAAATCCACTGCCTCTTCAACTTTTTGCAGTGCTTCTTCTCGCAGTTCTTGTAATCGCTCTAGCATCTTTGGTATTCCTCCTTTTATATCACTTAGCTGTGCGACATATCGTGAACTTTCATCGGTATCCCCTATAATTAAGTAAGGGCTTAGCGCCAGTTGACATATGCAAAATAAACAGCTAACTTTTCCAAAACACAAAAAAACTCCGCCCCTAAAATAAGGGACGAAGTTGGTATTCGCGGTACCACCCTTTTTAACAATAAACGCAACTCGTTTACTGTTCGCTCAAGTTTCATAACGATTGCTGTCACAACCGGGACACCTTTACTCGCTTTATTATAACGAGGTCCAAGTGCCTGCTCCAGAGTGAATTCAACTGACTCTACCATAGAAGTGTTTACAGTCTGCGACACTTCCTCCCTTAATGGTCTGAGGTTTCAGCTTACTATTCTCCTTCAACGCTTTTTTCATTCATTTTGATTATGAACGTATTATAATATATCCTTATCGTTAAGGCAACAACTCTTCCTATATTATGCACGTAAATGATATAACAATATACCACTTGCAATTGCTACATTTAGCGACTCAGCTTGTCCATATATTGGAACATATAAATTTTGGCTTGTCCTATCTAGAAGTTCCTTTCTCACACCACTTCCTTCATTACCAACAACTAAAGCAAAACGTTCTTGGGCAGAAATTTCTCCGTAAGGAACAGCCCCTTCCAATGCACTACCGAATACTGAAACACTGTTTTTTTCTAAGCGCTCTATCCATTCTATAAGGTCTCCCTTTATAACTGGAATATGAAAGAGCGAGCCTTGTGTGGAGCGAACAACCTTACTATTATAAATATCCGCACTGCCTTCACTGATAATGATCCCATCAAGTCCAACTGCATCAGCTGTACGAATTAATGTTCCTAAATTACCCGGGTCTTGGACACCATCTACTAATAGTAGCTTCGAGTAGTTATCATTTTTAATTTCAGTACCGTTTGTAATTTTACAAATTGCTGCAATTCCTTGGGGTGTCTTCGTATCACAAATCGCTTGCATAACATCTCTTGAAACAATATATAACTCACTGTTCATATTTTGTAACATTGGTGGCATAACTTCATCATCTTGAACGAGAATTGCTTCAAATGCTTGTTCACCTTTTATCGCTTCTTCAACAAGGTGTTTACCTTCTATTAGGAACATATTTGTCTCATCACGATATTTTTTTTGATGAAGTTTCTTCCATAGCTTCACTTGTTGATTTTTTGCTGATTGAATATGCTTCAATGCTTTCACCTATCCTTCATACGATTACGTCTCGCTTTTCTTTATCTTATCCTTTTAAAAAGATATACATATTCGCTTACAAATTGCAAATGATAGAGGCATACAACATTTATTAAAAAGAGGTGATAGTGATGAACTTAAACTTACGAAATGCTGTTATTGCAAACGTATCACAAAATTCAAAAGAACAACTCGAATCAACAATCCTAGATGCCATTCAAAGCAACGAAGAAAAAATGTTACCTGGATTAGGTGTTTTATTTGAGTTGATTTGGAATAATTCAAACGAAAAAGAACGTGATGAAATGTTAGATGCCCTTGCACACGGCCTATCCGCTCGCTAATGTGTACCTTACACATAAAAGGCTATTCTCTACAGTTTTTTTAACAGATCATCGTTTCGACTTTATCATTATGTTTAAATTGATAATCAAACTTAGTATTGTTACACGTAATCTAAAATAAATGGAAATCCCGCAGTATGAAAGCTACTGCGGGATTATTGTTATCCAATAATTATATCTTTTACTTTCGCAGCGTCTAATCGCTTAATAACTTCAACAATTAGTTTTACTGCATTTTCAAAATCATCACGATGAAGCATTGCTGCATGTGAGTGAATATAACGTGTAGCTACAGTAATTGAAAGTGCTGGTACTCCATTGGCTGTTAGATGGATTGAACCAGAGTCAGTTCCACCGCCTGCCATTGCATCAAATTGATATGGAATCTCATTTTCTTCAGCTGTTTCAACAACAAAATCACGCAATCCTTTATGAGATACCATTGACGCATCATAAAGAATGATTTGTGGACCTTCTCCCATCTTACTATTTGCTTCTTTATCAGTAATTCCTGGTGTATCACCAGCGATACCAACGTCTACTGCAAAACCGATATCAGGTTTAATAAAATTCGTTGCAGTCTTAGCACCACGTAAACCTACTTCTTCTTGAACAGTTCCTACACCGTATACAACGTTTGGATGCTCAACACCCTGTAACTGTTTCAATACTTCAATGGCGATTGCGCAGCCGATGCGATTGTCCCAAGCCTTAGCTAGTAACATCTTTTCATTATTCATAACAGTAAATTCAAAATATGGCACAACTGAATCACCAGGTGTTACGCCCCATTCCATTGCTTCTTCTTTACTTGAAGCACCAATATCAATGAACATATCTTTGATGTCTACTGGTTTTTTTCGAGCTTCTGGAGGTAGAATATGTGGTGGTTTAGAACCGATAATACCAGTAATATTACCTTTTTTCGTCATTATTGTGACACGTTGAGCTAGCATGACTTGTGACCACCAGCCACCAACTGTTTGGAAACTCAAAAACCCTTTATCTGATATTTTCGAAACCATGAAGCCGACTTCATCTAAGTGACCAGCGACCATAATTTTAGGGCCACCTTCTTGACCTGTCTTCTTAGCAATTAAGCTACCTAAGTTATCATGCATTACTTCATCTGCATAAGGTGCAATGTATTTTCTCATTACATCTCTAGCTTCACGTTCATGGCCTGGAATCCCTTTAGCATCTGTTAAGTCTTTTAACATTGTTAATGTTTCATCTAACTTTGTCATATGTATCCTGTTCCTCCTTCAATTTCAATTGTAATATGAACCTACACTAGTATACCCTTTTCCATAATTGTTCTCAAAACTTGCACATATAATTCTCTTACTTAATAACCACGATCCTGACGTTCATGATTCACTTCATTCTTAGCATGATAAGCTGACTCAATTTGTTCAAATGTAAAACCTAAAGAGCTCCCTAAACTGAAATATGAGGTCATTAGCTGTTGATAACTCTCATCACTTTTTTCATTTCGGAAAGTATCCACATGTGCATAAATATTATTGAACTGATCAACTAATGATATATCATTAAAGCTTTCATTAATTTCAATTTCCTCTTCTAATCCCAATTCTATTCCGAGAGACAAGATAAAATGTACACCATCCACAAATTCCTCAAGTATCATATCATCAGAAGATGCTGGTTTCGTACTCCAAAACTTAAAACATCTTGTTTCATTAGCTAATTCTCCTATTTCAACAAGTAAGGCAAGGATCTTTTTATCGAATAATAACTTACCTTGTAAGCTATGTTCACCCTTTATCCGTTTATCTAACTCTCTTTGCATAGAATATAATTTCTCCAACATAATTACAAAAATCCTCCTATTTTTTGAAACTTTTTCTTTTGTTATACGTATAAACAAGTAATGTAACCGTGTATTTATTTGAATAGGCAGGTGAAGACAATGTTTGTCATTCTCTTTCGCTTTTTTATTATCATCGCAGTCCTTGTACTACTATACTCACTAAGTAAATACTTACTTAATCCAAAAAGGAAACTTGAATCTGCTTATGAAAAAGCGCACTACTATTTGCTTGATGATGTAAATAACGTACGCAAGAATCTATTTATTACTTATAAGGGTGCTCTATTTGAGGGTGAAAAATATCTCGGTACTACAGATCAAGCTTTTGAAGTCGTTTCAATTACTGTTTGGGCCCATTCGCTCGAAAAACTTTACGGATTAAATCGTGATGACTTCTATTATCTTGAAAAGGAGCTACTTACTAGATACCCAAATGCTGTTATTGAATGGCAAAGTCCAATCAAAGACCTATTGAAGACTCACCATTAATAAATATATCTTCATGACACACTATCAGTCAAAATATATTAATAGTTGTAAACATTGAAAATATCATAATAAATTAATACACTTACAATTAGAATATGAAATACTATGATAATTGGCATACCAATCATAAATGATTGATGTTTCGTTTTATGACGATGTTTTTTCATTGCAACATAAGATCCCATCGCACCACCGAAGAGAGATAAGCGCCAGATCTTCTTTTCTGGAATTCTCCTCTTTGCTTGTTTAGCATATTGCTTATCAAGATACACCATTAAATATGCGTAAAAGTTAATAGCGATAATAATACCTAAAAAAACGTAAATCACCATGTTCTCACATCCTTCTCACCAATAATATAATAAAAAGGTCATCTCGACTAATCGAGATGACCTTTTCTATTATTACTTAAGATTTTTCTTAGCTGTTTCAGCTAATTCAGCGAATGCTTTTTCGTCATTAATAGCTAGGTCAGCAAGCATTTTACGATTGATATCGATACCAGCTTGCTTAAGACCGAACATTAGACGGCTGTAAGAAAGACCATTGATACGTGCTGCTGCGTTAATACGAGCAATCCAAAGCTTACGGAAGTCGCGCTTCTTTTGGCGACGATCACGATAAGCATACATTAATGACTTCATTACCTGCTGCTTAGCAGTTTTAAATAGAGCATGTTTTGAACCATAATAACCTTTAGCTAACTTTAATACGCGTTTACGACGACGACGCGTAACTGTTCCACCTTTTACTCGTGGCATAGAAATTCCCTCCTATATCTTTCGATCCAAATTCATTAATTACTTCATGTTAGTAAGCATTTCACGAATGCGTTTGTAATCACCAGAACTTACAAGACCAGCTTTGCGTAGTTTACGCTTTTGCTTTTGAGACTTGTTCGCGAACAAGTGGCTTGTGTAAGCATGTGAACGTTTAAGTTTACCAGAACCTGTTTTTTTGAAACGTTTTTGTGAACCTTTGTGCGTCTTCATTTTTGGCATATTGGTTTCCTCCTTGTCATTATCTAAGACTGACAAGTAAGATTAATTACTTGTCTTTTTCTGTTGTAGGTGCAAGCATTAAGAACATGCTACGACCTTCCATTTTTGGCCTTGTTTCGATTGTGCTAATATCTTCACACTCTTTAGCAAAGCGCTCTAATACTTTTTGACCAAGGTCTTTATGTGTAATCGCACGACCGCGGAAGCGAATGCTCACTTTCACTTTATCACCTTTTGTCAAAAATTTGCGTGCATTACGAAGCTTTGTATTAAAGTCATGCTCCTCAATACCAGGGCTTAAGCGTACTTCTTTGATATTAATAATCTTCTGGTTTTTACGAGCTTCTTTATCTTTCTTTTGTTGCTCATAACGATATTTACCGTAATCCATGATACGGCATACCGGCGGTTTAGCAGTCGGCGCAACCATTACTAAATCAAGGTTTGCGTTTTGTGCCATTTCTAATGCTTCATTGCGAGATTTAACTCCAATTTGATCCCCATTAGCACCAATGAGACGTACTTCGCGAGCGCGAATCGACTCATTCAAAATCATGTCTTTACTAATAACTAGCCACCTCCAAGGTTTATTCACACTGCAATAACAGTATAAGTATCATACATAAATTTTGTTGCATGCGTCTGTTTAGAAGAATATACAGCACTAAACGAATACTGAATAGTAAAGTTCTTTCAGATAATCTAGTTACACACTTTTTTAATTGTTAAATCAAAAAAAGCGTCGGTACATTTTGCACCCACACTACGCTTTAACAAAATTTCCATTTGCTAAAGTTCATCTGTAGTCAACCTACCAACAGCATATGTGCGTCAATCAGGTGAGAAGCGGGTGCCTCTTCTTTCATCAAACGATTGTATTTAATTACCTCGGAAAGTATAGCATACGATATTTCATCTGTCAAGAAAGCATGATTCCTTCACAACGTTTTTTATGATACATGAAAAAAACCTGCTTTGCAATAATTTTTTTAAAAGAAAACATTTAGTCTTATTGTTCAACTAAGAAAATACCTATTTTCATCCCAATAGTTTAACAACCTCATCACTCTACACTATAAAAATAACTCGCGAGGATGCTACCTCACGAGTTATTTTATTTATTGATAATTATTAACAATATCCTTTAACTGACCTAAAAACTCACTGAATGGTTTTGTTTCAGATTGTTTCTCTCCATATTTACGAACGTTAACTGCTTCATCAGAAATTTCATTATCACCGACTACTAATTGATAAGGAATCTTTTGCATTTGAGCTTCACGAATTTTGTAACCAATCTTCTCATCACGTTCATCAACTTCTACACGGAACCCTTCACGCTGAAGCTGTTCTTGTACTTTTCTAGCATAGTCAAGATGAACATCAGCTGATACAGGGATAACTTTTGCTTGAACAGGAGCAAGCCATGTTGGGAATACCCCTTTGTACTCTTCAATTAAGAAGGCAACAAAACGCTCCATCGTTGAAACAACACCACGGTGAATAACGACTGGACGATGATCTTTTCCATCTTCACCTTTATACGTAAGGTCAAATCGCTCTGGTAATAAGAAATCCAGTTGTACAGTTGATAATGTTTCATCCTTACCAAGTGCTGTACGAACCATTACATCCAACTTAGGACCGTAAAATGCCGCTTCACCTTCTGCCTCCACATAATCTAGCTCAAGCTCATCCATTGCACCTTTAAGCATGTCTTGCGCCTTATTCCACATTTCATCATCATCAAAATATTTTTCTTTATCCTCAGGATCACGATAAGAAAGACGGAAATAATATTCATCTAAGCTGAAGTCCTTGTATACTTCTTGAATAAGATTAACAACACGTACAAATTCATCTTGTATTTGGTCTGGTCGAACGAAGATATGTGCATCATTTAATGTCATTCCTCTAACACGTTGTAAACCTGAAAGAGCACCAGACATTTCATAACGATGCATTAACCCAAGTTCTGCAATTCGAATTGGCAATTCACGATAACTATGCAAGCTATGTTTATAAATCATCATATGATGTGGACAGTTCATCGGGCGAAGAACTAGGTCCTCATTATCCATCTCCATTGGTGGAAACATATCATCTTGGTAATGCTCCCAATGCCCACTCGTTTTATACAACTCAACACTACCCATTACTGGTGTATACACATGGTTATAGCCAAGACGTTCTTCTTTATCAACAATATATCGCTCAATTAAACGGCGAATTGTTGCACCCTTTGGCAGCCACATCGGCAAACCTTGTCCAACCTTTTGAGAAATTGTGAATAGTTCTAGCTCTTTTCCAAGCTTACGATGATCACGTTCCTTCGCTTCTTCTAATAATCTCAAGTGTTCATTTAATTCACTCTTCTTGAAGAAGGCAGTACCATAAATACGCTGCAACATCTTATTATCACTATTTCCACGCCAATAAGCACCTGCTACACTCATTAGTTTAAACACTTTGATTTTACTCGTTTGCGGAACGTGTACACCACGACAAAGATCAAAGAACTCACCTTGTTCATAAATTGTAACTTGCTCATCAGCAGGGATAGCCTCAATAAGTTCAAGCTTTAATTCATCATTAATTTCTTCAAACAAATGTTTAGCGTCATTGCGACTTACTTCCTTACGAACAATCTCTAAATTCTCATCGACAATTCTTTGCATTTCTTTTTCGATTTTTGGAAGGTCCTCAACAGATATATGTTCTGGCGTATCAATATCATAATAGAATCCATTCTCAATAACTGGACCGACACCAAGCTTAACATCTTTGTACAAACGTTTAATTGCTTGTGCCATTAAGTGAGCTGAGCTGTGGCGCAGGATTTCAAGTGCTTCAGTTGATCCTTCAGTCACAATTTCTACTTCACCGTCAGCTTCAATTGGACGACGTAGGTCAATTAACTGGTCGTTTAATTTTCCTGCAAATGATTTCTTCTTCAAACCAGGACTAATACTAGCCGCAATATCTTCAGTTGTCGTGCCCTTAGGAAACTCCTTCACAGCGCCATCTGGGAACGTAATTTTGATTAATTCTGACATGTCTTTCACTCCTTCTTTAATGTAAATAGCGTATGTTCAATAATGACGGAGTTGGGCACAAAATATGCTTTCATCATTAGAAATACTGTTAGTGAGAACAGTTCACTTTCGATGTTACTCCTCTATTCGAACAAACTACTTATAAATATAAAAAACACCCGTCCCTGAAAAGGGACGAGTGTTTATACCCGTGGTTCCACCCTAAATTTCTATACAGACAGCTAACCTGTATAGCTTCGTTAAAGATAACGGTTATGGTCACCGTCAGCAGATTAACCCCGCTGAAGTTCAGAGGTAGTAAGTCCATTTCTCGTATTAAGAAGCTCCCAGCCAAGGCTTCTCTCTCTGTAAATCGTAGAAATAACTCTAATCCTCATCATTACTTTTTAATAATTTATATATGTAGGATATTATAGGCATTTTTCTCGACAAAATCAAGATTGTATTTGTGATTCTTTTTTCATATCCCATTTCACTTTAGGATAGATTCGAATTTTTTCTTGGAATACGTTAGTCAATGTTTGAACTACGCCACTTTCTTCATTATTTGTATAATAATGAAGTATCTGCGGAGCAACTGATACGATCGGTGCTAAAATTGATGAACCTGCGTCAAACCCTTGTATATCCCACATCCCTTCATTAATCACCACACGAAGAATATCATCATCTACCCTTTCCATCGAAGATAGAAAAACTTCATAACCTTCACCTTCTATAACATGTAACTCGTTGAACAAAGGGGGTGTGCTAGCTACATAATGCCTTAGTTGCTCTACAAAAGTTTGATATTCCTGTTCTAACTTATACTCATCGATTGCCATTTCTACTGTCGTAAGAAGTAAATCACGATATTCTTTTAAACGAAAATGTAAAAATGACTCAAATGAGAAAGAGATGTGGGGAGTAATAAAATTTTTTAATGAATCCTCAATTACTTGAACTCTCTGCTTCATCTGTGTAAGGAGCTGTTTGTAAAAATTATCTTCTCTTCGTCCATCTAAAATTAAGTTAGCAATAGATAAGATTTGCTCTTGCTCCTCAACATAAGTGAAATAAAACAATTCTCGGATCATCTCTCTCATCCAACGATTTTCAATATGTGACAAAATAAAAGAAGTCAAAGTAGGTATAAACCATGTATGTATACATCGCATATTATGATGTGATGAGCATTCAATGCGTATCATTGTTTCTGGTGATTCTGTTAATTCTACTTCACATACGGGTGCTTTTTGGCAAACCAATAACGCATATAGCCTTTGTGCATCTTCCGTATTTCGAAACCGTATTAAAACCACAATGTGCCCCCCTCCTATACCAAACGAAAACTGTTTCACCTTCCTCCTTATATTTATATGGGGACAATAAAAAAAAATGCCGATGCTCTTAGTGAGATCAACATTTTTCTTTAATAAGCTTTTATATTTTAGAACCATTCGACCTTGTTACAATTACATTTTACGGTAATTTTTACCTGTAATAGCTATTGGCCTTGTTAAATATTGAATACGTTCCATGATACGTGCCGCTTTCAATTTTTCTTCTTCTCCACGTTGTGTATAGGATAGGTGGTGCTCCAAATCATCATAATTATAATTCGATGTGAAAAATGTAGGAAGTCCCTCCATCATTCGATACTGAAGGATCGTACCAAGTATTTCATCTCGTACCCAGCTTGAAACAGCCTCTGCCCCAATATCATCTAACATTAAAATTTCTGCTGTCTTAACTGTCTCTATCTTTTCGTTCAAGCTTCCATCCTGAAGCGAGCTTTTTAATTCACGCAAAAATTCTGGTGTATACACAATGAGAGTACCTACTCCACGATCAGCTAACTCATTAGCAATTGCTCCAAGAAGATATGTCTTTCCTACACCAAACTTCCCATATAAATACAATCCTTTTTGGAAATGCCCTTTCTGATATGTTTGAACAAATCGGTCAGCAGCCGTAAGCGCCTCAGCCCTATTATCATCCTCATCAATATTGAATTCTGCAATTGATGATTGTAACACTTCTTTTGACATGTACATACTTTTCAATAGATTTTTATGACGACGTTGCTGTTCTTCGTTCCGTTGCTTCTCACATGTTTCATACCGTATATCAATAAGTGCGCCATTTAAGAATAATTTTGGCCAATGACCTTTTAACATGTTTACACATTCAGAAGCATTGGGACAATCATTACAATTCTTTTTTTGCTCCGTAAATTCATACAACTTACCTAAAGAACGTTCGATCATGTCACGATTTAACTGCTGTTCATGCTCAGTGATGAAAGATTGTACATCTCGATCTTCCATAACCTCACGTTTTAATGTTTCATACCGCTCTTTAAAACCGGGACGTTGTCTTAATCCGCGCAGTGAACGTTGGATAGGTTCCATCTTATCTCACCTCATGTTTATTTAATAGTCCTATAAGACTTCATTCATCAATTGGGGTTAATTGTTACTTCTTTTTTTATATTTTTTCTTTATCTCTTCTTCAAGTTGCTTCCACTTACCATTCGAAGGTTGATTCTTTTCTTCATCTTTACTATGATCAGTTTCTACCTTTTTAACATCTTGTTCTTCATTTTTGAACCAATCAGGTAACTTTTCCCTTCGAATTACTTTACGAGCAGAAGGTTGAGACTTTTTCTCATCCCATTGCTGATATTTCTTATGCTCTTCTTTAGCAATTTGCATCGCCCCTGGAACTGTTTGTACCTTCTTCCTTGCCCAGTGTGAAGCAATCTTCATTACATATGTTTTTGATAACTTCATATCGCTTCTTAACATAACATACTGAAGTAAGACATTGATAACACCTGGATTTAACTTTTGTTTTAATAAAACTTCTTCAACAATTTGAAGATCTTGAGAAGAGGGTTCTGCACCATTAGACAGCTCTAATAACATTTCATATGGTGAAACTGTTTCTAGATGTGAAACTAAACGTTCTTCCTGTGTTGCCGGTTCTTTATCATTCATAGTTTGAAGTAATAATGGTTGCTTCCGTTCACTTAAGGCAGGCATTTCTCCGCGATGTTCATATTGATACCAATCGCGAGCAGCTTTGCGTAGCGTTTCAATTTCTATTTCATCTGTTGACGGATTTAATGCTTGTAGAACGAGATTTTTCATCTCAATCGCACCAATTTGATAGACAAAAGCTAACTTTACGATAACATCTTTCACTTTATCTGAGAGGCTCTCTTTGGAAATAATTGATTCTGATAAGCCACTATATAATAAATCAAAATCGAATGTTGATTTTGCTATATCAATGGAGTTAACTTTTTCACGCCCAACAAATGTCTTCCCATCTTCAATTCTTAAGTAATCTTGCATCTCTTCACCCTTCGCCGTAAGCTCAGATGGTGATATTGTCGTAAATGTTTGATGAAAGCTTCGTGTTACCTCATTAAAATCAGCTTGTACACTTTGATGAATAGAAAAATGATTTTTTAATTGTTGAAACACTTGCTTTCCAACACGGTTATAAAGATATACATTTAATATGCCATCATAGAAAAATTGGGAAGGTGTCAACGGTGGCTGTAATTGATAAAGAAACGTTCGTACATCGTCATCCTCTTTTCTCACAAATGTCTTTAATAATCCAATCCCCTCTAATTTGAGACGTTCTTCATAAATAGATGACAAATTTGATTGCATAATACTCATTAGGCGATGATGACTAGAACTATCATTTGTACTACTGAGATTCTCAGCCTCTGTCCACAATGTTATATATAAACTTGTTGCTAAAGCACCAATCAAAGGCTGATATAACATCGTAATAACCTTTTGATCGAATGCGTGTAGTAAACCGTTCTTTTGCACTATGTAACGATCAACAGATAATACTTCCTTCCAGTGATGTGTCATTCCCCCACCCCTTCCTTTTTCTATTATCGTGTAAAATGAGAGATATAACTGAAAAAGAGGCTTTAAATAAGCCCCTTATTCTCCTCGTTTAATTAAGTCTTTTAACTCTTCAATAAAAACATTTATATCTTTAAATTGACGATACACGGAGGCAAATCGAACATATGCGACCTCATCTATGTCTGCAAGTCGATCCATGATCATTTCCCCAATAGCCTCACTTTGTACTTCTGATATACCTTGATTTCTAAGATTACGCTCAATGTCCTGTACCAAATCCTCTAAACTTTGTAATGGGACTGGGCGTTTCTCACATGCTTTAATTAATCCACGTAAAATCTTCTCACGGCTAAATTCTTCACGTATACCTTCCTTTTTCACAACAATTAGTGGCATCTCTTCCACTTTCTCAAATGTTGTAAAACGGTAGTGGCATTCTTCACATTCTCGTCTTCTTTTAATTGCTCTTCCATCATCTATTGGTCGGGAATCAAGCACTCTCGTTCCATGATGGTGACAATTTGGACAACGCATTATACCATCTCCAACCCTTATCCATTTAACATAATCTTATAAAAAACGTCGAAATGACACAAGGTTTTTCATTATTTTATCAATAAACTACAATAAAGTGAAACTTTCACCAGTGCAGTTTTTTCTTAATCTACCTTTTTTGTTTTACTATTTTCCTTTAACTTGTAAAAAAAGAGATGTGGACATCCACATCTCTTTTTCAAGTTATTATCTTTTAAAGTACGTTGACACCACGTTTTTCAACTTGTACAGGTCCCATTCCGCGTGGAACTTCAATATTTTCATTTGTTTTAGCTTCTAATGCTTCTGCAATATACTCTGCAGCAACATTCGGATCAATGCGATCTCCGCAAGTATAAACATCTATGCTCGCATAACCATGTTCAGGAAAACTGTGAATAGTTAAATGCGATTCAGAAATGATGACAACACCACTTACTCCATGTGGCGCAAACTTATGAAAAGCTACTTCTCGTACTTCTGCACCAGCTTTAAGTGCTGCATCTACAAAAATTCGTTCAATTAAATCCATATCGTTTAATTTATCAGTGTTACAATCCCACAATTCAGCAATAACGTGTCGACCCATAGTTTCCATAGTCTAACGTCCCCCTTTTATTATAATTTAAATATACAGAAGTTTTAATACAAACTACCACGGGGGAAAGTTAGTCCAAAGAGGTCCTAACCCTTTAAGTAGGTGCATCATCTTCCGTCAAGAAAAGAACAAAATAAACCTTTTCTTTTTCTAAAAAGTTTCACGAAAAATAGTATACTTCGTTTACATATGAAATGCAAGATAGGAAAGTGATTTTTTTCTTTTCATTTCTATTTTCACTCTCCACGCTTACGTTGTTACTCTCTCCTTACAACCGTGTTCTATTCCTAGTTCACAAATCAGAATATAACATAAGCGTATGTATAGCTAATTTTGATACAACGATCAGAATAGGCATTCCAATATATGAGGTCACTTAATAAAAATTAGGGATCATTCTAACAATGGGAGTATTCCTACATACTCCACTGTCAGTTAGTTACATAATGTAAAAAATCTCCGGTATTTCTTAAAACTCCTGCAAAAGTTTTGCTATTATAAAAAATAACCGATGTAAGGATTCATCCAATACATCGGTTATTTTATTTTGTTAAGATACTTGAACTTGTGCATCCTTAATAATACTACTTGCCACATGCTTAGCTAAATCTACAACACGACTAGAATACCCCCACTCATTATCATACCATGCTAACACTTTAACCTTCTTCTCTCCAATAACCATAGTGGAGAGTGCATCAACAATAGAAGATAACTTATTGCTAGTAAAATCAATTGATACTAATGGTTCATCTGTAATTCCAATTATATTCTTCATTCGACCTTCAGCAGCAGTACGGAACGCCTCATTCACTTCCTCCACTGTTACTTCGCGTTTTAAATCTACAACAAGATCAACAAGTGATACATTTGGCGTCGGAACACGAAGTGACATTCCATGTAATTTCCCTTTCAACTCTGGCATAACAATTGATAATGCTTTTGCTGCACCAGTGCTAGTAGGAATTATAGATTGTCCACAAGCTCGCGCACGACGCAAATCTTTTTTATGAGGATTATCAACATTTTTTTGATCATTTGTATAAGCATGTACAGTTGTCATTAAACCGTTTTCAATTCCAAATTGTTCATTTAGTACTTTTGCTACTGGAGCAAGGCAGTTTGTTGTACAAGATGCATTTGAAATGACATGGTGTTCTTCATGAACATACTGCTCATCATTGACACCCATTACAATTGTTATATCCTCATTTTTAGCAGGAGCAGTAATGATAACTTTC
Source organism: Bacillus solimangrovi (assembly GCF_001742425.1). Lineage (GTDB taxonomy): Bacteria > Bacillota > Bacilli > Bacillales > Bacillaceae_N > Bacillus_AV > Bacillus_AV solimangrovi. The sequence continues at coordinate 132,721 of NZ_MJEH01000044.1, read as the reverse complement.
TTAGCACCAGCTTCAATATGAGCACTTGCTTTTTCTTTAGAATTAAACTTACCTGTTGCTTCAATTACGATATCTACACCCAGTTCTTTCCATGGTAGCGCTTTCGGATCACGGTTATTTAAAAGCTGTACACGCTTCCCATCTACAATAAGTGCGTCTTCCTCTGCTTTTACTTCACTAGGGAAGATACCGTGTACGCTATCATATTTCAACATGTGAGCTAATGTATCCGCAGGGTAACTTGCATTCACCGCTACAATTTCTAATGTGTCATCATGAATCGCATTACGGAAAAACATTCTCCCGATACGACCAAAACTATTAATCGCTACTTTTGCCTTCATGATAATCTCCTTCCAAATATGTTATACTTTAAATCCTCTTTATGAAAAGTAGTATAACATATAATATTTAATTTAGGGGGTTTTTTTAACACTTTTTTGCTATATATATTAATTATAATATTCAAAAAATTTAAATATGTTTTCCGCTTATAACCTCTTCACTCCATATTCAATTTCTGGCCACTTATTATTAAGGAAACCTTGTTCATGTTCTATGAACTAATATCAATTTTAATTACAATAAAATAAGGTTTTCACTTGAATGCTCAAGTAAAAACCTTAAGGATTAACTATTCTTACATATACCCCATTGTTTTAATATTTGAAGTAACTGTTCATTCGTTTCCAGAGATGTACCATTATTATCAAGAAACTTATCAGCCATAATCTTTTTTTCTTCAAGAGATAGCTGTGAATTAATTCGTGCTTGTGCTTCTTCTCTAGACAGTTGATTTCGTTTCATTAGTCGTTCAAGTTGAACTTCTGTACTTACATAAACAACAATTGTTTTATCAACAAGATAAGTAAGCTTGCTTTCAAACAGCAGTGGAATATCCATTACAACGACTTTTTCACCAGCTTTTATGTATGTATCTTTTTGATCATTCATTAATGATCGAACAGCAGGATGCACTATTTGATTCAATTGCTCGCGTGCACCTTGATTGTGAAAAATAATTGAACCTAACTTTTCTCTATTAATCGTACGGTCTTCCTGTAAAACTTCTTCTCCAAAGGTCTTTACTATTTGGGTATACGCTGACTGTCCTACTTCAACAACTTTTCGAGCGGCCACGTCTGCATCAATTACTGGAATATTTAATTGCCTAAACATATTAGATACTGTACTTTTCCCACTTGCAATTCCACCTGTTAACCCTATAATTACTGTCAAAACAATTCCCCCTAAAAAAGTTTACCCGACCTCTTTACAATAACATTAACAACTATAAGTGAGAAAAGAATTAAACATTTGTCATTATGTAAAACGAAAACACTCGTTCAAATAGTCACCTATCTTCTGGCTTAATAACTGATACTTCAAAGTATAGAAGATCACAATACCTTCAGACCAACCTAATAGCCTTCAAGATAAGAGGATTTCTTAATTCATTTAAACAACTATCAGTGGGGAACAGTAGACCCCACTGACTAGAAATTCGGTTTATATTTTCCACATACCTAAAATGATAAGTAAAATGCCTGGCACAAATGAGAAACGTTGCATCCAAGCAACATTCGCAAACAACTTGCCACACTTTAGTCCTGCTGTTACAAATATTGAGCTCATTAAAGCTGTTAACAGTGCCATCATTATTGGAGAATAACCAATCAGTGCCGCACCAATCCCTGCTCCAAAAGCATCGAGCGATAATGCAAATCCAAGTAAAAAAGCTTCAATTCCCGTAATTGTACCTGACCCATCAATATCCGCTACCATCGAATTTCGTAAAATCTGAATGACTAATCCAATTGATTTAATCTCAAATTTTAACAGTACTTTCGGCTCATTATTAGGTTCGTTTTCTCGCTCAGGTCGAAAAAATTGATACAATACCCAAGCACCAATCCCCATTAACACGATGCCACCAACCCGTTCAGCAGCAGAAGGTGATAACCATAGAGCTAGCAATGTACCACCCGCCATTGCAATTAGCATTGTAATAATAGTGCAACAAGCAATAATGAAAATAGACTTCAATGGTAATGACATCTTCCTAAGTCCGTAGGTGAATCCAACGCTAAAACTATCCAAACTTACAGCTAGCGCTAGAAGAAGTAAGGAAAGAAAATACCCCATGACATTAACTCCTCCCTTAAGCGATACGTTAATATATGCGCCTAAGAGATTAGGGGTGACGAGACAACCTCACATGGATTTTATAATTCTAAAATAATGTCCAAATCATTTTTGACAATTCGAACAAAAATGAGTTCCTCTTCCACCAACAACGGTTTTCTCAATTTCTTTTCCACAAGTTGAACATGGTTCACCTTGCTTTCCATAAACAAATAGTTCTAATTGAAACATTCCCATTTCTCCTTGTGTGTTAACATAAGAGCGTATCGTACTGCCTCCTTTGTCAACAGCTTCTTTTAATGTTGAAACAATTTGTTCATGAAGCTTACTAACTTCCTGTTGAATCAATGAGTTCCCTAACCGTTCTGGATGTACGCCGCTACGGAATAGCGCTTCATCAACATAGATATTTCCTAAACCTGTAACAATTACTTGATCAAGTAATGCTGTCTTCACTTTGCGAGTTGTTCGAGATAAATTATGAGCAAGGTGTTCCACTGTAAAATGTTCTGAAAAAGGTTCTGGTCCAAGTTTGTTAAGTGGTTCAACATCTTCTTCAGTTCCCTTTTTGAAAATGTGCATCGTTCCAAATTTACGTACGTCTTTATACCTTAATTGACTATTATCTGTGAACGTAAATAAAACATGAGTATGTTTATCTACCTCATCTTCTTTCCTATATAATCCGTAACGTCCCTCCATTCGCAAGTGTGATATGAGCACATCATTATCTAGAACAAAGATCAAAAATTTCCCTCTTCGTTTTACATCATGGATCGTTTGTCCTTTTAGATACTCAGAAAATTGTTGTACGTCATCTGGGTGTTTTATCATTTTCGGCCAACGAACTTCAACATCTTCAATTGTTTTACCTTTTACAAGTTCAATTAATGTACGTCGAACTGTTTCGACTTCTGGTAGTTCAGGCATGCTTTCTCTTCCTTTCAAAATCACTAGTCTATTCATCATGTACTCAATGAAATGTCTAATCAAAATAATATGCTTAATTTTATTTTTGAATTTTGATCTCTACAAACTATTTATAAAATTGCTTAACATCATTAACAGATGAAATGTGAATTTAGGTCTAAACACCTTTAACGATTAATAATTGTACAATAATAAGAAAAGGGACAGAAATCTCTGTCCGCATCTTACTTAACACATATCAACTATCCATATGACTGCTCCTTCAATATTTCAAAATACAAAGCAGAGCTACCGTTATACCTCTGTAGGAGATCCCTGTTTATTTTGCATCAAACCATGTTGGACCATAAGAATAATCCACTTTCAAAGGTACTTTTAATTGAATTGTATTTTCCATTACATCAGGAACAACCTGTATTAGTTTTTCAATTTCTTCCTTTGGCGCTTCAAAAATCAATTCATCATGTACTTGCAGAAGTAACCGCGCTTGTAAACCTTCTGTTTCAAGGCGCTTCGCCATATCAATCATCGCTTTTTTAATAATATCTGCTCCACTACCTTGTATTGGTGTATTCATTGCAGTACGTTCAGCAAAGCTTCGTTGATTGAAATTTCTACTCGTAATATCTGGTATATAACGTCTTCTTTGCATCATTGTTGAGACAAAACCTTTATCTTTCGCCTCTCTTACGATACTGTCCATATATTCCTGTACACCTGGGAAGCTTTGAAGATAGGCTTCAATAAATGCTTGTGCTTCTTTACGTGTGATCCCTAAATTTTGAGATAATCCATAATCACTAATCCCATACACGATCCCAAAGTTTACAGCCTTTGCTTGTCTACGCATATCTGAAGTAACTTCATCAGCATTTACATTAAATACATCCATCGCTGTTTTTGTATGAATGTCCATCCCATTATTAAACGCTTCAATTAAGTTCTCATCATTTGCAATATGTGCTAGTACACGTAATTCAATTTGAGAATAATCCGCAGCAAAAATTACCCAGTCTTGCTGAGATGGAATAAATGCTTGACGAATTTTTCTACCTTCCTCCAAACGAATCGGTATATTTTGTAAATTAGGTTCAATTGAACTTAATCTCCCTGTTTGTGTAAGTGCTTGGTTAAAACGAGTATGAATTTTATTTGTATCTTTGTGAACAACCTTTAATAACCCTTCTATGTATGTTGAATTTAGTTTCCCTAGTTGACGATAATGAAGGATTTTATCTACAATTTCATGTTTGCTTTTCAATTTATCAAGTACATCCGCTGATGTCGAATAACCTGTTTTCGTTTTCTTTATAACTGGTAATTCTAACTTTTCGAATAAAATCACACCTAATTGTTTCGGTGAGTTAATATTAAATGATTCACCAGCTAAAGTGTGAATTTCTTTCTCTATTTCAGTTAACCGTCCCTCAAGATCTTGTCCCATATTCTGCAACCGTTCAACATCAACCATGACTCCTGTCGATTCCATTTCTGCCAGAATGATTGATAAAGGCATCTCTAACTCTTTAAATAACCCGTATTGTTCATTCTTTTTTAATTCATCTTCTAATTGATCGTACAGTTGAAAGACACTATCTGCCTTTCGAACTAAATGTTCAGCAAGTTCATCTGTATCTGGTACCTTTCGTTTTGCCCCTTTGCCATACACAAGCTCATCATCCTGAACATGATTAAAACCTTTTCGACGAGCAATGGCAGAAATATCATGATTTGATTCTGATGGATTAAGTAGGTAGGATGCAATCAGTAAGTCCATTTCCACTCCACGCAATGTAATTCCCTTCCATTTAAGAGAAACAATTGCTTGTTTTGCATCGAAGACAATTTTCTTTTTACTACTGTCCTCAACCCAATTCTTAAAGGTTGTCGAGTTTAATGCTACATCTGTCTGAATAAAATACCGTTTATTTTCATTTACAATCGCAAAACCTTGTATTTGACCCTCATGGTAATTTTCATCCATTACTTCAACAATTAACGCTGCTTTATCCGTTAACATCTCATCTAGAACCGCTTGAGCTAATTCAAATTCAATTTCATCTAGGCTTTCTATTGAACTATTTTGTTCATCTCCTCCAACTCGGTTAAGAAGTGACTGGAAACCTAGATCTGTAAATACTGCACGTACAGCTTCTACATCGTATTCCTTATATGTAATATTATCTAACATAATATCTATAGGAGCTTCAACGATAATCGTTGCTAATTTCTTACTCATCATCGCTTGCTCTCTGTTTTCATCAAGTTTTTCTTTAAGTTTCTTGCCACTCACATCATCAATTGATTCAAGAACACGTTCAATGGTTCCGAATTGTTTTAACAACTTTAATGCTGTTTTTTCTCCTATTCCTGGTACGCCTGGAATATTATCTGACTTATCACCCATAAGTCCTTTCATGTCAATAATTTGTTCTGGTGTAATCCCATACTTTTCATCAATTGCACTAAGATCGTATGTATCAACATCTGTAATTCCCTTGCGTGTTAAGGCAACCTTTACATGACTAGATACAAGCTGAAGCAAGTCTTTATCACCTGAGATGATCTTAACATCCATGCCCTCTTTTTCTGCACGTTTAGCCAGAGTCCCAATAATATCATCAGCCTCATAATTTTCTAATTCATAACGTGAAATATTAAAAGCATCCAATACTTCACGAATAAACGCAAATTGTTCTGATAGCTCTGAAGGGGTTTTCTCTCTCGTTCCTTTATATCCTTTATATGTATCATGGCGGAACGTTTTCTTACCTGCATCAAAGGCAACTAACAAATGTGTTGGTTTTTCTTCTTCAAGTACCTTTAATAACATTGTAGTAAATCCATATATCGCATTCGTATGAATACCTTTGTCATTATTTAAGAGTGGTAGCGCAAAAAAAGCCCGATATGCAATACTATTCCCATCTATAACTACTAATTTTTTTTTACTCATAAGTACCTCCTTCATAATACTGTTTTTCACTTTAAATTTTTTTGCTAATACTATATCAGTTCATTCATATACATTTCGCTTTTTCACGAGGAATAAAAAACGCTATTTTTTCCTTCTATTTTACCATGACTTTAAATAGAAAGAAAAAATAGCAGATATTAACCTTCAAAATTATAGCTTAGCATAAGTACCACATCATTTACTTATTGAGAAAAACCTTGAAGTAGATTCGTATAAGGTGAATTTGATGGTAGTATAATAACTGTTTCTCCATTAATTGTTTTCTTATACGATTCTAGAGTTCGATAAACATAATAAAAGTCTTTATCAGAAGCAAAAGCTTCATTATAAATTCTTGCTGCTTCTTGCTCTCCTGCCGCACGAATCATTTCAGCTTCTGCCTCTGCCTTTGCTAACATCTCCTTTACATCACGATCTGTTTGAGCCATAATTCTTGATTTTTCTGCATCACCCATTGATAAATATTCTTGTGCCTTTGATTCACGTTCTGAAATCATTCGTCGATAAACTGATTGCTCATTTTCTTCTGGTAAATCGATACGTTTCATCCGCACATCTTTCACTGAAATTCCATAGTTATTCTTATCTAATAGTCGATTTACTTCTTCTGTCACTTGTTCATTTAAACTACGACGATTAGATTTTTCATCATTAATGATCTCATCATAGTCTAACCTCCCCAATTCAGCTCTTACAACTGAATATATGAACTCTTCCATCTTCGCTTCTGCTCCTAATACGTTACGAACATTAGAAATCATTTTCTTCGGATTATCAATTTGCCAAATAGCATAGTTATCAATAATCATTCGTTTTTTATCTTTTGTATTAATTTCAGCTTCTGCTACATCATATGTCATTTGATACTTTGGTAATGTTGTCACTGATTGAATAAATGGGATCTTAAAACGTAACCCCGGTTCATCATCAATCCGAACAACCTGCCCAAACTGCCGAACAACACGGTATTCATTTTCTTTTACAATATATACATTCGTAAGAGCAGCAATAGACAAAATCAACAAAATGATGAAGAATAAAATTCTTTTCCAGCTTTTTCTCCAATCGAAATTCGATTTATGATCGCCTATATTGATAATCTTTTTATCGCTCACTACTCTCACTTCCCTTCTCATCAGTTTTCACTACGCTTTTAGTCTCTAGAGATTGCAACGGTAAATACTTTAATGTATTTCCATCTTCGTTCATGATATATACTTTTGCATCTGGTAATACTTGTTCTAACGTTTCAAAAATAAGTCGTTCTCTCGTAATCTCAGGTTCATTTTGATATTCAGCATAAATGGCGTTAAATTTTGCTACGCCTCCACGTGATTCTTCGATTCGAGCAGTCTTATCACCTTCTGCGTTAGAAATAAGTGCATCTCGTTCTCCTTCTGCTTCTTTACTTCTTTTATTAGCGTACTTCTTTGCTTCGTTAATTTTTGTATTCATCATTTCACGCGCGTCAGTTACAGCTGTAAAAGCTGTACGCACTTCTTTGTTCGGTAGATCTACATCCTGCAACTTCACATTTAACACAGATATACCGATATCATATTTCTCAACAAGTGAAATTAATAAGTCACGAACTTGTGCTTCAATCTCTGCTTTTCCACTCGTTAGAGCATCATCAATTTTTGAACTTCCGATAATTCCACGTAATGAAGCAGCTGTTGCGTTATATAAAACTTCTTCAGGATTTTCAGAACTGAACAAATATTGCTTAGGATCAGTAATTTTCCACTGCACGACTAAATCAGCTAAAACAATATATTCATCACCTGTTATCATCTTCGTTTCTTCTGGGAATTCTCTCGCTACCTCTCCTTCCCTCTGCTCATACCCAAACTGCAAACTGAAAGTCTCTTTCGACAGAATTTCTACTGATTGAATTGGCCACGGTAGCTTAAAATGAAGACCCGGATCACTAATGCCCTCTTCAACTTTCCCAAATGTTAATATTACAGCTTGCTCAGACTGATCAACTGTATACCAGCTTGTTGATCCTACAATACCAAGTAAAATTAAGACAAACATTAAACCAGAAACTATGTAACCCTTCTTCGTACTCATATGCCCCCTCCTCATCATTTATGTTCTAGTATTATAGTATTTATACGATAAACCCTTATGATATGTTTCATATTTTGGGATAATTAGAAATTGAGAAAAAAATAACCTAAAGTGGAGTTTCTATCTGTAGTGATAACGTAAGATTAGAAAGATATCCAATAAATCAATTCATTTATAATGATTTGAGCATTCAATATAATCTGTATAACCTACTTATCTATAAAAATCAAAAGATGGGCAGAAACAAAAGGTTTCTGCCCAAGGTGGTTATTAGATGAAGGGGTTTTCATCTAATATATTAACAACTATTTGTAAAGCTGGAATAAATATAATGTAAAGCCCATGTTAAGTCGTACGTTTAAGTATAACTGTAAACACAGTTCCTTTATTCAGTTCACTTTCTACTTTTATCTTTCCTTTGTGTGCTTCAACCAAATGCTTCACAATTGCAAGTCCGAGACCTGTGCCTCCTGAATTTCGACTACGTGCTTTATCAATACGGTAAAAGCGTTCAAAAATACGAGGAATCTGTTCCTTGCTCATACCAATTCCTGTATCAGACACTGACACAGTATAGACTTTCTTTTTCTTTTCAATTGTAACATTAACTTCTCCACCTTCTTGCGTATAAGATAATGCATTATTGATAAGATTGATGAAGATTTGTTTTAAACGATGTGCATCACCGTCAATGATATATGTTGTATTTGGTAGATCAAGGTTCAGTTTAATTCCTCTTTGTTCAGCTTTATGTTGAAGAATTACTTCAATATCTGCTAATAGTTCGACAAGATCTACATGCTGAAGGTTCAACAGAAACCCTTCTTGTTCAATTCTTGATAGGTCAAGTAAATCTTTAATAATATTTTGTAACCTATCACTCTCTTTTAAAATTATATTAAGGAAATAAGTTCTTAATTCTTCGTTCTCAGCTGCACCATCAAGTAATGTTTCTGAAAAACCTCTAATAGATGTCATCGGTGTCTTAAGTTCATGAGATACGTTTGCAACAAAGTCTTTCCTCATTTCTTCTAAACGCTTTAATTCAGTAATATCATGAAAAACGAGTACGATCCCTTTCCATTCTTCATTTTCACCGATGATTGGTGCTCCATATACTTCAAAATGGCGACGTTCAATCTTTAAAGGAAGGTGTAGTTGTTTTCGAACTTGGCTTTCTGTCATAAAAACTTCTTCAACTACTTGGATAACTTCATTATGAACAAGTGCCTCATGATAGAGCTTATATAAAAAATCTTTTGATTTCACATGAAAAATGCGCTTAAAAAATTTATTGACAAGAATGATATAACCTTTACTGTCAATTAATATTAAGCCACTCCCCATATTTTCAATTAACGTACCAAGTCTGTCATTTTGCATTTCTTGAGCTTTTGTCATCTGTTGTAAATTCCGTGCTAATATGTTGATTGATTGACTGAGCATTCCCATTTCATCAGCCCGATCCTCATATGTCCGTGCACGATAATTTCCCTTAGCTAATTCATTTGCTACCCTCGTAGCATCTTCAATTGGCTTTGCATATTGTCTCGTAATCCGTATACCTAGCATAAGAATAATAACAAAGGCAAGACCTAAACTAATAATGAGTAGCCACCATATCTTTTGATTTGTAGCTTTTAAAAGTTCGACCGATACCGAAAGAATTAAATAACCGTCTATTACGCCTTGATTAATAGGTACGATTGAATAAAACAACTCTTCCTCATCATTCATCACATAAAAAGGTTCAAAATCAGTATTTTTGGCAGAAATATATCGTTGAAGCTTAGAAATATTTTCTAGACGATTTTCTGTTATCTCTTCAACATTAGTGTTAGCAATAATTTCTCCATCACTGCGTAATACCGTTATTTCAATATCTAGTTGATCTGACACATCACTCATTAGATCCGCAATCGAACTATCAGATGTAACGCTACTGTCGATCATTTTAATGATGAGCCCAGATTCTTTTTCAATGCGTTCTTCAAACGTTGTAATATAGAAGCCCTTAAATAATTGTCCTATTAAAATACCTAGACAAACTAATACAGCCAAAATTAGTGTAGCAAGTGCAAAGGTGACTTTTGAACGGAATTTAATCATTCAACTTTCGGAGCCTCCATTTTGTACCCTAAACCTCGAATCGTTTTAATATAAATTGGTTTCTTAGTGTTCGTTTCTATTTTTTCACGTAGATGACTAATATGCACATCTACAATTCTAGTATCACCTGCAAAGTCATAATTCCAAACAGCACTTAATAATTGATCACGTGTTAAAACACGCCCCTTGTTTTTCACAAGATATGCGAGTAATTCAAACTCTTTAGGTGTTAACTCTAGTTGTTTCCCCATAAAATATGCTTCATACTGTTCAGGTGATATAATAAGTTGTCCTAATTCAATCTTACTATGTTCCTCATCATTTTTTTCTTCAGTACTAGTAAGTAATGACGTACGACGTAATATAGCCTTAATTCTAGCAACTACTTCACGTGGGCTAAATGGTTTTGTTAAATAATCATCAGCACCTAGTTCAAGACCTAACACCTTATCAAATTCATCATCTTTAGCAGTCAACATTAAGATTGGAAACATAATTTTCTGTTGACGAAGCTCTTTGCAAACTTCAAGCCCATCTAGTTTTGGAAGCATTAAGTCCAATACAATAAGATCAGGTGAGCTTACTTTAGCTTGCACTAACGCTTCCTCACCGTCCATTGCAGTTATAACTTCATATCCAGCTTGCTCCAAATTATACTGCAACAAAGTTAAGATTGATTGTTCATCATCAACAACTAGAATCTTTTTACTCAAAGTAATTCCCCCTGCTATATATAATAGCCCCTACATCCATTTTATTTTTCTCTAATATCATCATACTATGAAATTATTCACATCTCAAAATTATCTTATAAGATCTAAAAGCGCTTCCTCTATGAGAAAGCGCACATTCAAAAATTATCTAACTATCAATATACAATATTTAGAAATTATCTAACATTCTACCTGCCATAGGTTCAAAAGAGTGTGGAGGACAAACATCCATCGTCCCTTCGATAACAACATTATCTTGATCATCTTTACCATTTAATCCAATGACAATAAGATGATCTTCTTCTATCACTTTGAGAACTTCAAACTCGAATTCTAACTTTGCATAATGATACGCAGGATTTGGAAATGATACTTGTTGTGAACGAATCATACTACCTGGCCCTGGTAAATACTTTGAGACAGCTGAAGTTATAATACCAATTAACATGACAGGAGGGATTAACGGTTGTTTCATTGGTGTACGTGAAGCATAATCATGCTGAATATATAATGGATTTGCATCATTTGTAAGACCTAAATATAGGAGCAAGTCCTTATCTTCAACCTTTTCAGTTAAAACAAGTCGTTCTCCAACCGATATCTCGTCGATCTTACGACCTTGTTTTCTCATCTTGTTCATTAGCATATGCCATAACCTCCCTATCGAATGAAACCGCTTACAGTACTAGTTTAACGAAAGCAGGGCAAAAAATCTACCCTGCTCACAAAAAAGTCTTACTATTCTAATACTTTCATAACATTTTTAACTGATTCAACAGATTTTGCAAGCGCTGCTTGTTCATCTTCTAACAAATCAAGCTCAATGATTTCCTCAATACCATCGCCACCAAGGATTGTTGGAACACCTAAGTAAATACCCTCATATCCATACTCACCTTCAAGGTATGCAATTGCTGGAAGAACACGTCGTTGATCCTTTAGAATTGCCTCAGCCATTTGTACAAGAGATGCTGCAGGTGCATAATAAGCACTACCATTTCCAAGCAGACTTACAATTTCTCCTCCACCTTTTCGAGTACGCTCAACAATTTCATCCATACGCTCTTTAGAAATTAATTTTTCTAACGGAATACCACCTGCATATGAATAACGAACAAGCGGAACCATATCATCACCATGTCCACCTAAAACAAAACCAGTTACATCTTTCACTGAAAGGTTTAATTCCTGTGCTACGAATGTACGGAAACGACCGGTATCAAGTACACCAGATTGACCAATCACTCGATTTTTAGGAAAACCAGATTCTTTATATACTGTATAAGTCATCGCATCAACTGGATTTGTTAATACAATAATTGTACTATCTGGAGAGTGTTTAACGATCTCTTTCGTTACCAGTTTCATAATTTTTGCATTAGTCGCAACTAGGTCGTCTCGACTCATACCTGGTTTGCGAGCAATACCAGCTGTAATTATAACTAAATCCGAATCAGCAGTATCTTTGTAATCTGATGTTCCAATAATATTTGCGTCAAACCCTTGTACAGGGCTTGCTTCTAACATATCCAAAGCTTTTCCTTTTGTTGGGTTTTCCATATCAGGAATATCTACAATGACAACGTCTCCTAATTCCTTTTGTGCAGCCATTAATGCAGTAGTTGCCCCAGTGAAACCTGCTCCAATTACCGAAATTTTATTACGTTTCATTTTCATATCTGATAATCCCCCTAAATTAATTGTTCGATTACCCTATATTAACATAAGTAGAGCTGTACATGTTAGATGACAGCTCTACAATATAGACGAATCTATTCACATAGAATTATTCCATGTTCTTAATTAATTCATTCCCAAATTCAGAGCATTTAACTTCAGTAGCACCTTCCATAAGACGCGCGAAATCATATGTTACAACTTTACTACCAATTGTTTTTTCCATTGAATCAGTTACTAATTTAGCAGCTTCAAACCAGCCAAGGTGTTCTAACATTAATACTCCTGAAAGAATAACAGATGAAGGATTAACCTTATCTAAGCCAGCATATTTAGGTGCTGTACCATGAGTAGCTTCAAAGATTGCATGACCAGTCTCGTAGTTAATGTTTGCACCTGGTGCAATTCCGATACCACCTACTTGTGCAGCAAGTGCGTCAGAAATATAGTCACCATTTAGGTTCATCGTTGCTACAACATCGAACTCTTTTGGACGAGTTAGAATTTGTTGCAAGAAGATATCTGCAATTGAATCTTTCACAATAATTTTGCCAGCTTCAACAGCAGCATCTTGTGCTTTATTTGCAGCTTCTTTACCTTCTGCTTCAACAATACGGTCATATTCAGCCCACGTGAATACTTTATCTCCGAATTCTTGTTCAGCTACTTCATAACCCCAATTTTTAAATGCACCCTCAGTAAACTTCATGATGTTACCTTTGTGTACTAATGTCACACTCTTACGGTTATTATCAAGTGCATATTGAATCGAAGCACGTACAAGACGTTTTGTACCTTCTTCAGAAACTGGTTTAATTCCAATTCCAGATGTTTCTGGGAAACGAATTTTTTGTACATTCATTTCATCACGAAGGAAATTAACGATTTTCTGAACCTCATCAGAACCTTTTTGGTACTCAATACCAGCGTAGATATCCTCTGTATTCTCACGGAAAATAACCATATCTACATCTTCAGGTCGCTTTACTGGTGAAGGAACTTTATCAAAATGACGTACAGGACGTACACATGCAAATAAATCTAACTCTTGACGTAACGCAACATTCAATGACCGAATGCCTCCACCAATTGGAGTCGTAAGAGGACCTTTAATTGCAATGATGTACTCTCTAATAACATCTAAAGTTTCTGCTGGAAGCCACTCGCCTGTTTGAGTATGTGCTTTCTCACCAGCAAGAACCTCTTTCCATACTAGCTTCTTTTCTCCATTGTAAGCTTTTTCTACTGCTGCTTCTAATACACGTGAAGCGGCAGCCCAAATATCAGGACCAATACCGTCACCTTCGATATAAGGAATGATAGCATGATTTGGTACTTTTAACTCTCCATTTACTACTGAAATACGTTCACCTTGTGTCAATCTAATTACCTCCTAAATGGTCTCGTTGTTTATCTCTCTATTTATTATTTAGGTTATTAAATAAACCGACAAGGAGAAAATCAATCCTCCTTGTTGTTTTTATCTAGTTATTATCTATTTTCTAATCGTACATACTCTTGCTTTTGTGGCCCAATATATTCTGCGCGAGGACGGATAAGGCGGTTATTTGAATATTGCTCAAGTATATGAGCTAACCAACCTGATACACGACTTACTGCAAATATCGGTGTGAACAAATCATGATCGATGCCTAAGCTATGATAAACTGATGCAGAATAAAAATCTACATTTGGTGGTAGTCCCTTTTCAGCAGTTACAATACCTTCCATCTTGGTAGACATTTCGTACCACTTAGTTTCACCTGTAATATTTGTCAGTTCTTTTGACATTGCTCTTAAATGCTTCGCACGTGGGTCGCCTTGACGATACACACGATGCCCGAAGCCCATGATTTTTTCTTTATTTTCGAAAGCACGTTGTACGTAGCCTTCTACATTTTCAACTTCGTTAATCTCTGATAACATCTTCATTACTCGTTCATTTGCTCCACCATGTAATGGACCTTTTAATGCACCGATTGCAGCTGTTACTCCAGAATATACATCTGATAATGTTGCCACACATACACGCGCAGTAAATGTAGACGCATTAAGTTCATGGTCCGCATGTAAGACAAGCGCTTTGTTAATTGCCTCTTCAGCAATACTCTCCGGCTCTTCACCATTAAGCATGTACAAGAAGTTTGCAGCGATTGTTAGATCTTTGCGTGGTGCTACAGGTTCTTGTCCCTTTCTGATGCGAGAAAATGCTGCCACTACTGATGGAAGCTTTGCTTGAAGACGAATCGCCTTACGATAGTTTGCATCTTCATCCATTACGTCTGCTTCAGAATCAAACAATCCGAGCATTGAAATAGCAGTACGAAGAGCAGCCATTGGATGTACAGTATTTAAGTCATAGGATTTAAAATGATTAACAATTTCTTGAGGAATTTGAGCTTCCTCTGCTAATTGACCTTTTAGTTCGTCAAGTTCTTCTTTGTTCGGAAGCTTGCCGTGCCAAAGTAAATAAATAACTTCCTCAAAGCTTGCATTCTCCGCTAAATCATCGATATCAAATCCTGCATAAGTTAATTGGTCATCGATGATTGAACTAACAGATGATTGTGTTGCCACAATCCCTTCAAGACCACGTGTTGTTGTCATATAACCCCACTCCTTTTCAAAAATTCCCCTACCTAACCGTTCATTTAGAAAAAAAGAAAATGCTTTCATTTTTTATAATGTAAAGCTTATGTAACAATTGGTTGGTGAAAACCTAAATTCATTATAAACAATTATCAGACTTTTGTGAATGAAAAGTGTTCAATTAATATTCATAAATATTTCTTATGACCTTAGTATTTAAACAAAATTCTATTCATAATCTTCTATATCGCAATATTCAAATTTGTAAAATTAAATCTTTAAATTTCTTATAAAAGAGAATCTGATCAATATTATTCACTAGAACGAAGCTTAGTAGGAAATATTTTCTCACAATATTTATGCTAACACATTCCCCTATTATTCACCAATAAATGACATTCTATTTTTCATTTTACAAATTAAATAAATTCAAGCTAAAGTGAAAAATCGTTTAATAAATTAAAAATATCTTATGCATCTTGAAATAAATGCTCAAAATGCTAGCACATGATGGAATCCAAAATAACTTTTAACAAAATGAAACTTGTGGAAAGATGATATCGTATAAATAATTGGGAAAGTTTTCTCTATACATAAAAAAGTTCGTCTATCGGTAACTCTTATGAAATGAATTAAGATGAATATACGTTTTTCCTTATTCTTATTATTACTATTAATCTCAATCCGATGACGCTTTAATCTACACATCTATGAATGAGCTATTTTTTTATCTCACAAAAAAAGAAGGAGGAGTGTTATTGTTGAACCATATATTGTGGCAACGTATCTTACGTTTTTTCATCGTACTCGTTTGTTTAATTGTTGGTGGTTATCTTGCATTTCAAATATCAACTGTTACATACCCATTCATTATTGCAATAATCTTTGCTTATTTGATAAATCCAATCGTAAACACACTTGAACAACGATTGAAAATGCACCGTGTGCTTGCTGTATTTCTTTCTCTATTATTTGTATTTTTAGTACTTGGTGGCATGCTTACACTGATCATCATCGAGATAGTATCAGGATCAAAATATTTGTCCGAGGTTTTGCCCAAACACTTTGAGAATCTCGTTTCATACTTCGAACAATTTGTTACTCAGCAAATTATTCCATTGTATAACCAGGGGATTGGATTATTCAATAATCTAGATTCAGAACAGCAGTCTACAATTGTAGAGACAATTAATGAATTAGGAACAAATATTGGAACACAACTAAGTGCATTCTTGCAATTCATCATAAGTAGCGTTCCAAACTTTCTTTCTTGGCTTCCTAATGTTGTGACTGTACTCGTCTTTTCACTATTAGCTACTTTCTTCATTAGTAAAGATTGGAATCGTCTTAAGACGTTCCTGCAAGGCTTTCTTCCATCAAAAGTTAGAACAAGTGGAAAGACTGTTTTCATCGACCTTCAAAGTGCTTTATTTGGATTTATCCGTGCTCAATTCACATTGATATCAATAACAGCAGTCATCGTCATCGTAGGACTATTAATCTTACGAGTCGATCATGCAATTACGATTGGATTACTTATTGGACTTGTAGACTTACTTCCATACCTGGGAACTGGACTGGTATTCGTTCCATGGGTTATATATGCCTTATTTGCTGGTAATTCAGGATTAGCAATTGGATTATCTGTTCTGTACATTATTATTGTTGTTCAAAGACAAATAATGGAGCCGAAAGTGCTTTCTTCAAACATTGGACTTGATCCATTAGCAACTCTTGTTGCATTATTTGTAGGCTTTAAACTGTTCGGATTCTTAGGCTTAATAATTGGTCCAGTCACATTTGTTATCTTGAAGACATTGTACGAAGCTGGTGTTGTACGTGATGTTAAAGACTTTATTATGATAAAAAAATAAATGAAACATAAACATAATAATTTATGTTTGTGTTTCATTTAAAAACTGACTCTACACCATCAAATCGTATAGTAGCTTCTTCCATAAATTTGTTTACGTGATTACTATTGAAAGAGCTTGTTTTTAGGAGGAGAGAAATGGCTGATGGAAAAAAGCAGCATTAAAATACTTCTCACCAAAGGCTTTACCTACGAACCTTGATGAAAGGGGTAAAATCATTATCGAAAAACACTTTATGTAGTTTAGTTATATATTTATTATTGCATTTTCCCAATAATAAAAACGCTTGGTAAAATCAAGCGTTTTTATTTTGTTATGTTTACTGCCAATTCATATTTTCATTCGCACTTTGTATTGATATGTGAGTAATCTAACAAGTTCAAAGTTCTATTATTATTAGAAACGACGCGTGATATGAATTTGCCCTCGATCAATCATCCGTTGAATAACTTTCCTTAACCAAATCTTAATGACACCTCGTGATAAAGGTAGAAGCAACATAAATCCTAATGCATCTGTAATAAAGCCTGGTGTTAATAGAACAACTCCTCCTATAAGGATACATATTCCATCCATGATAGCTTCATTAGGTAGTTGTCCATTTTGCAACTGTATTTGAGCAAGTTGTAGAGTCTGGAGACCTTCTTTTTTTGCGAGCCATGCACCTGTAACACCAGTTAAGATTATTAATAAAATTGTTGGCCAGACACCTAATGTATTGCCTGACAAGATTAATAAACCAATTTCAAAAGCCGGTACAATTATCAAGAATGGGAGTATATACCTCAGAGCACTCACCGCCTTTCTTTTTTATCTAGATATGAAAAAGAGAAGGATAACCTTCTCTTCTCTTATAATACATTCATTTGTCCATTATAGATATCACCGCGTATTGCATCTACAGTAATTTCTTGACCCTCTTCAAACTTATTAACAGCATCAGTAACTCCAACAATAACAGGGATACCTAAACTAAGTCCAACAACCGCTGCATGGCTAGTTAAACCACCTTCTTCTGTAATAACAGCGACTGACTTTTTAATTGCATCCATCATGTCTCTGTCAGTTCCATAAGCAACGATAACACTGCCCTCTGTTACCTTTTCAGCTTCTTGAACATTTCTAACTACGACAACTTTACCAGTTGCTGACTTTCGACCGATACCTTGTCCTCGTGCAATACTGTCGCCTACAACATGAACCTTCATCAAGTTCGTTGTACCCGTTTCACCAACTGGAACTCCAGCAGTTATGACAATTAAATCACCTGTATTTACTACTCCAGAATGCAATGACTCTTGTACTGCTGTTTCCAATAATTCATCAGTAGATTTCGTACTACTAGCAACTTGAGGAAGCACACCCCATACTAAAGAAAGTTTACGTCTTGTTTCGGCAGAGAATGTCACTGCCACGATTGGAGATTTCGGACGATACTTTGAAATCATACGAGCAGTGTAACCACTCTCAGTTGGAGCTACAATTGCTGTAACACCAAGATTTAATGCAGTATGAGCAACTGATTGGCTAATGGCTTCTGTAATAGTTTGGCCAATTTCACGGCTACGATTTGTCAATATTTCACGATAAGGAATTGCCGTCTCTGCTTTTGAAGCAATATTATTCATTGTTTTTACAGCTTCAACAGGATACTTTCCTGCAGCAGTTTCTCCGGAAAGCATGATTGCATCAGTTCCGTCAAAGATCGCATTTGCTACATCACTTGCCTCAGCACGAGTTGGACGTGGGTTACGTTGCATAGAGTCAAGCATTTGTGTTGCTGTAATAACTGGTTTACCTAACATGTTACATTTTTTAATTAAATCCTTTTGAACTAGTGGTACTTCTTCAGCCGGGATTTCTACACCTAAATCACCACGTGCAACCATTAATCCATCAGAAATCTCTAAAATATCATCAATGTTGTCCACACCTTCACGATTTTCAATTTTAGGAATGATGTGAATGTCTGCATTATGCTTCTCTAATAGTTGTCGAATTTCTAATACATCAGACGCACGACGAATAAATGATGCTGCAATAAAATCAACACCTTGCTCAATACCGAAGCGGATATCATCTGCATCTTTATCGGTAATACCTGGTAAGTTGACACTTACATTAGGTACGTTAACACCTTTTTTATTTTTCAATACTCCCGAATTTAAGACCTTTGTTACAACTTCACCGTCTTCAATACGCAAAACTTCTAGTTCAATTAAACCATCGTCTAGTAGAATTTTAGAGCCTGTATCAACATCTTCTACTAGGCCAGGATATGTGACTGAAAAACGTTCTTCATCACCGAGCACTTCTTCCATTGAAATACGCACTTCAGAATTTGTTTGAAGTGTAATTTCACCATCTTTCATATTGTGAGTACGAATTTCAGGACCTTTCGTATCAAGAAGAATTGCGACTGTTTTATTTAAACGCTCTGCTACTTCGCGAATATTTTTAATACGTGCTGCATGCTCCTCATGATCCCCATGTGAAAAGTTCAGTCTAGCAACATTCATACCTGCTTCAATTAATTCACCTAACTTTTCTGGACTTTCACTAGCTGGACCAATTGTACATACAATCTTCGTTTTACGCATAGATGTTTTCCTCCCAAGAGATTAAATTTCTTTAAATTCAATCATATTAATTGCAATTAGATTGATAACTCATTTGATAACGTATATACGCCGTGGTCAATTGAGTGCTTTTGTGATAAGGCATCAATGATGTCGTGATCTACAAGTTGATTGTCTTGAATACCAACCATGCGACCTTCCTTACCATTCATTAGTAACTCAACTGCTCTCGCTCCTAAGCGACTTGCTAACATACGGTCAGCAGCAGTAGGTGAACCACCACGTTGAATGTAACCAAGCACACTGACTCTTGTTTCAAAACTTGTTCGTTCTTGAATTTCTTTACCAATCTCAACTCCGCTGCCTACTCCTTCAGCAACGATAATAATACTATGTTTTTTACCACGATTATAAGCACGATTTAATCGCTCAATAATATCATTCATTTTATATTCTACTTCAGGGATAAGGATAGATTCAGCACCACCTGCTAAACCAGCCCATAATGCAATATCTCCTGCATTACGTCCCATTGTTTCAATCACGTATGTACGATCATGTGACGTTGCAGTATCACGAATTTTATCAATAGCCCCGAGGACTGTGTTAAGAGCTGTATCGAAGCCTATCGTAAAGTCTGTTCCTGGAATATCATTATCAATCGTACCAGGAACTCCTATACACGGAAAACCTTGCTCAGTTAATTTTTTTGCACCTTGAAATGATCCATCTCCACCGATAACAACTAATCCTTCTATACCATGTTTCCTTAACTGTTCAATACCTTTTTGTTGACCTTCTGGAGTCTTGAACTCTTCAGAACGAGCTGAATAAAGCATTGTTCCACCTCGGTGTACAATGTCACCTACTGAACCTACTTCGAGCTTTTTAATATCACCGTTCATAAGTCCGCTATATCCATGGTAAATTCCATACACTTCAATCCCATGATGAATTCCTTTTCGTACAACTGCTCGAACAGCTGCATTCATCCCAGGAGCATCTCCGCCGCTAGTAAGTACCCCAATCTTCCTCATGAAAACACCTCATTTTTAATAAATAGTATTTCCTTACATTAACACTCTTATTTAGAATTGCTTTAATTGAATCCTTTATACTTATTCTCTTTCAAAGATGCAACTGAATAACTTTGCTCACTTACTCTCTATTATGGTTTTAAAATACCATGAAGATTACAGGAAAACAATATTAAAGTCAGACTTCTGATAATTAAAAAAGCACCCCTTTTCAATAGAAAATGGAGCACTTCTTTTATATTACAATAGGTTAAACGTTTTCAAACCGATGAGATCCGATTGACTTAAATTTGTCATATCTATGTTCAACTAAAGCGTTTTTCTCAATTTTTAACAATTCATTCAATGAATGTTCAAGAACTTCATCAATGTATGACGCCTGTTTTGCAATATCTTTATGAGCTCCACCTTTAATTTCTGGAATGATTTCATCAATAATTCCCAACTCTTTTAAATCAGGAGCTGTAATTTTCATTGTTTCGGCTGCTCTTTGTGCTTGAGTAGCATCTTTCCACAATAATGCAGCAGCACCTTCTGGGGAAATTACTGAATATGTTGAGTTCTCTAACATATGCAAATAGTTTGCAACCCCTAAACCAAGTGCACCACCACTACCGCCTTCTCCTATAACAATAGAAATAATAGGAACACTTAACCCTGCCATTTCAAATAGGTTCTTTGCAATCGCTTCGCTTTGTCCACGCTCTTCTGCTGCCTTTCCAGGATAAGCACCTTTTGTGTCTACAAAAGTAATGATCGGTCGATTAAATTTCTCTGCTTGCTTCATTAACCGAAGGGCTTTTCGATATCCTTCTGGATGTGGCATACCGAAGTTACGTCTAATATTTTCTTTCGTATCTCTTCCACGCTGATGACCAATTACAGTTACTGGAATACCTTTATACTTTGCAATTCCACCTACAATTGCCTCATCATCACCAAAGAAGCGGTCTCCATGCATTTCTAAAAAGTCCGTAAAAATATAATCAATATACTCAAGCGTAGTCGGGCGTTCACTATATCTTGCAATTTGCACACGGTCCCAAGGTTGGAGGTTTCCATACACTTCGCTCTCAAGCTTATGAAGGCGTTCTTCGAGAGTCTTAATCTCATCAGAAAGATCAATGTCTTTCTCTTCTGTGAACTTCTTCAATTCAGCTATTTTTTCACGGAGTTCAACGACAGGGCGTTCGAATTCTAATACACCAGCCATTACATATTCCCTCCTGTTTGATGGATATCTAATACACTCGTAAGCGTTTCTTTCATCTCTGAACGAGGTATTACACGATCAAGTTGTCCATGTTTCATCAGAAATTCAGTAGTTTGAAAATCGTTAGGCAACTTCTCTCGAATTGTCTGCTCGATAATCCGACGTCCCGCAAAACCAATTAATGCTTTAGGTTCAGCAAAGTTATAATCTCCTAAAGATGCAAAACTTGCAGAAACTCCTCCAGTTGTTGGATGTGTCATGACTGATATGATAAGTCCTTGGTTATCACTCAACTTTTTCAATGCTGCACTCGTTTTTGCCATTTGCATTAAACTAAGAGCACCTTCTTGCATTCTTGCCCCACCTGAAGCAGTAAATATAATAAATGGTAGTTTAGCTTCAATTGCATGTTCAATCGCACGTGTTATCTTTTCACCTACGACTGATCCCATGCTTCCCATGCGAAACCTTGCATCCATTACCGCAAACACCGCACTAAAGCCACCAACATCCCCTTTACCTGTAACTACAGCTTCATTTAGGTCAGACTTTTCCATGTCCTTATGTAATTTATCTTCATATCCAGGAAAACCCAATGGATTATTTGAAATCATATCTTTATCAAATTCCTCAAATGTTCCTTCATCTACAAGTGATACGATCCGATCAATAGCATTTAATTGATGGTGGTGACCACATTGTGGACAAACCATTAAGTTTTTTTTAATTTCTTTCGTATACATAATAGCTTTACACTCTGGACATTTCGTCATTATGCCCTCTGGAACGCTTTGTTTAGCCTCCTCAGAAGGAACTGAAGCATATTTTTTCTTTTTCGAAAAAAGATCTTTTAACAAAGGTATAACCTCCTCAATTCTTTCAGCCACTATTCTTTATTGTAAACAGTACACTGCGTTTTTTTTGTAGAAGGCTGTCATGTCCTGTTCGACAAACATACATTTTCTTATCAACTTGCTATTAAATAAAAGTTACTACCTCTACGTTTCTACTTTTTTAACACTCATAAGCTGTTGATACGCAGTTTCATAATGGGAAAAATGATATGGTGAATCAGTTCCACATACCGTTTGATAATAGCTATTTAACATCGTCCATATGCGAATTAATAAATAATTGTCTGTTATCTCAACTAATAATCGATAAAAGCGTTCATGTTGTCTCATATGTACCAATCCGCTTTGTTGTACGTTCCCTTGTAAAGTGTGGAAGACCTGTTGTAGTTGAAGTGCTTTTTCTTGATTTATTCGCCCTAAAGCAAGCTGCATGATTTGTGTTTCTAATATTTCTATCGTCTCTTTTAAATCTTCCTGTGCTTGGTTTTCCTGTAAGACAAAAGCCGAGATGACTTGAATTAATTCATTACTTCTTGCATCTTTGATAAATGTTCCTTCTCCTCGTCTTGTTTCAATCAATCCTACGAGTTCTAGTGATCGTAATGCCTCACGAACAGAGGAACGAGCAACTTGCAAACGTTCTGCTAACTCACGCTCAGAAGGTAACTTGTCGTCTTGTTGCAATCCATCTTCTTCAATAATATTTCTTAACTGCTGTAAAATCTCAACATATACTTTCTGCTTCATCGTCACTTTGCTTCAAACCCCTACTTTCCTAATTAAGGTAGCATGATTACGTGATGAAGATAGCCTGAAATTGTATCGGAAAAGAGCAGGAGACTCCCCCTGCTCATTATTCCTATTCATTTTCTTGTTTAGTAATGTCAGACAGCTGACGTGTTTTCTCTGCTACTTTCTCTGGAGAAACTTCTCGTCTTGCAACCCCTGTTTCAACTGCAACCTTCGCTACTGCCGCTGCAACAGCAGGAGCTACACGTTCGTCGAAAGGTGCTGGAATTACATAATCAGCTGAAAGCTCATCCTCATCTATTAACTCTGCAATAGCCTGAACTGCAGCAATCTTCATCTCTTCGTTAATGTGTGTTGCACGGGCATCTAACGCACCACGGAAAATCCCTGGGAATGCCAATACGTTATTTACTTGATTAGGGAAGTCAGAGCGACCTGTTCCAATAACTTTTGCACCAGCTTCTTTTGCTTTTTCTGGCATGATTTCCGGCACAGGATTAGCCATCGCAAAAATAATTGGATCACTATTCATTGTCTTTATCATTTCCTCTGTTAATGCACCAGCAACAGATACACCAATAAAGACATCCGCTTCAGTAATTACATCTTTTAGTGTTCCTTCTATTTTTTGAGTGTTTGTACGTTTAGCTATATCCTCTTTTACAGGATTCATACCATATGGACGCCCTTCAAAGATTGCACCGCTTGAATCACACATAATGATATTACGCACACCATAGCTACGTAACAATTTCATAATAGCAATCCCAGCTGCACCCGCACCATTCATAACAACTTTAATATCAGATTCGGATTTCTTCACTAACTTAAGTGCATTCACAAGTCCAGCTAATGTGACAATCGCCGTCCCATGTTGATCATCATGAAAGATTGGAATGTTCGTTTCTTTTTTCAAACGTTCTTCAATTTCGAAGCAATTCGGTGCAGCAATATCTTCTAAATTTACTCCACCAAATGTTGGTTCTAATCGTTTAACAGTTTCCACTATTTCATCAACATCACTTGTGTTCAAACAAATTGGAAATGCATCTACGCCTGCAAAACTTTTGAAAAGCAATGCCTTCCCTTCCATAACTGGAAGTGATGCCTCTGGTCCAATATTCCCTAATCCTAAAACCGCTGTTCCGTCTGATACTACAGCAACAGTATTGCCTTTCATTGTATATTCATAGACCTTCTCTTTATTATCATAGATTTCTTTACAAGGTTCAGCAACTCCAGGTGAATATGCCAAACTTAAATCTTTTGCATTTTTCACTTCTACTTTCCCTTTTACTTCAAGCTTTCCACCATTCACACGATGCATATGCAATGCCTCTTCACGTCTAATAGACACCTTCTGTTCACTCTCCTTCTAGTATAAGCGCAAAAATATTAGACCAAAATCTCTTACAAAGGATGTTCAACAAGGTCGAAAAACAGTTTAGAACTTAAATAGGCTGACTCTTCTGCTCCTCTTATACCTTGTAACTATCACTTTGGTGTGGGAAGTTATGTCACCTTGTTCTTAACAGTCCTGTTTGAACACACACTTACATTAAAATTCTTTCTAAAAGTACTTTCTTCTAACTTACTAATACAGTTCTCTTTGTTAATTCTACTGGCTATTAAGTCCATTATCGCTTTGAAATAAGACAAGCTTATGAAAAAATAAATATATGATAACACAAGCTTTAACCATAGTGGTCTGACCACGAAAACTGAGCTTTCTTCATTATAGCAGACGATTTCCCCCTGTAAAGACTAACGCTTCACTAGCGCAAGATTCTTTTCACCAAGTAAATTTTCCAACATGTTTATACAGTCAGTTGAAGGAAAGATAGAATAAGCAGTAGGTAGTTTAGTCGTTTTCTTTTCTTTCTCGTAATAAAGAAACACTTCTACTGGACCAGAATGCTTTTGTAATATTCTTTTCATACGGTTTAACAATTTGGGATTTTCATTTTGTTCGTTAATTTTCAAATACAATTTTTGATGCAAAATACCTTCTAACCTTGATACAGGTACAATCTTTTTAGTATTAATTTGTACCTTTCCATTACGATGCTCAATAATCCCTTCAACCAAATAAATATTATCATCCTTAAGAAATAAACGATGTTGTTGATAAACATCTGGAAAGATAACACTATCTATCTCACCACTTGCATCATTTAGTTTTGCAAACGCCATCTGTTCACCTTTTTTAGTTTCAATAATTTTTGTTTCTAATAAATATACAACCATCTTAACAACTGATTTTACCTGTTTATCCTTCAAATCAAAAATACGTGATGTATGAAAACTCTTCATCAATGTCTCATATTCATCGACAGGATGCGCAGAAAGATAAAAACCTAGCACTTCTTTCTCCATTCTGAGTTTGTCTTTCAACTCAAATGGTTCAGCTTCATTATAATTTGGCTTAGGCACAACCTCTTCACCAAGAAATAATCCACTATCCATTTCTCCTGCTAACTCAATATAATCAAATGCTGCATCTAAACTGGCAAGTAAGACTGAGCGTTCTTGAAGAAATTCATCGAAACTACCTGATAAAATGAGTGCCTCAAGCACTTTTCGATTTACAACTTTCAATGATACACGACTACAAAAGTCAAATAAGTCTTTAAAAGGTCCATTCTGGCGTTGATGTAAAATCTCTCGAACTGCCTTCATTCCTATATTTTTTATAATCGGCAAACTACAGCGAATTGAATCACCCTCAACAGTAAAAGATGCAAAGCTGTGATTGATTGAGGGTTGTAATACGATTAATCCATCTGCTTTTGCTTCTGCAATGTAAGCAGCTGTTTTCTCTTCATTACCTGTTACACTAGAAAGCAATCCTGCCATAAAACATAATGAATAATTAGCCTTTAAATAAGCCAATTGGTAAGAAATCATACTATAAGCGACAGCGTGACTTCTATTAAAACCGTAGTTTGCAAACTGAACAATTAAATCATATATTTCATTTGCGACCTGTTCATCGTATCCATTGTGCAAACAACCTTGTACAAAATGCTCTCTTTGCGCCTGTAACACATCGGCTTTCTTTTTACTAACTGCACGCCTAAGTAAGTCTGCCTCTCCTAATGAAAACTGTGCCATTTTTGAAGCAATTTGCATAATTTGCTCTTGATATACAATAACACCATATGTCTTTTCTAAAATAGGCTTCAAAATCGGATGGGGGTAGTTCACACTTTTAAGACCATGTTTTCGTTCAATAAAATCTGGAATCTGCTCCATCGGTCCAGGTCGATACAGTGCATTAACAGCAACTATGTCTTCAAAATCGTTCGGCTTAAGACGTTTTAATACACTACGCATCCCTTCTGATTCCAACTGAAAAATACCAGTTGTTGCACCATCACCTAATAATGCAAATGTTTTGGCATCATCAAAGGGTAGATCTTTTACTAATATATCCCTTCCTGTTTTCTTACGAATGAGACGCCGAATAGATTCAATTAAACTTAAATTTCTTAGTCCTAAGAAGTCCATCTTCAATAAACCTGCTGATTCAAGGTCATCCATAGGGTATTGAGTAAGTAGCATATCTTCATGTTCGCCTTGAACGGGTACGATATCAGTAAGCTTCTTGTCACTTATAATTATGCCAGCGGCATGAGTTGATGTATGACGAGGTAACCCTTCAATCTTTTCAGCAATATGGTAAAGGCGTTTATATTCCTCAGCCCGATCAATTAGATTTCTTAATTGTTCAGATTGTGAATAAGCCTTCTTCAAAGTCATCCCTGGCTTGATTGGAATCTTTTTAGCTACACGATCTACATCAATATTTCTGATTCCTAATACACGACCACAATCCCGTACTGCAGCTCTAGCAGCAAGCGTACCAAAAGTTATAATTTGTGCCGTATGTTCCCGTCCATATTTCTGTTCAACATATTGAATGACTTCATCACGACGATTATCTGGAAAATCAATATCAATATCTGGCATGCTAATTCGCTCAGGGTTTAAAAATCTCTCAAACAATAAATCGTATTTTAGAGGGTCTACATTTGTAATTCCTAATACATAAGCTACTAACGAACCAGCTGCGGAACCTCGACCAGGGCCAGTCAAAATTCCTTTTTGGTGAGCAAACCGCATAAAATCCCATACAATTAAGAAATAATCACTAAACTCCATATCTTGTATAATGGATAATTCATAATCTAAACGCCTTGATGCTTCATCGTCTATTTTTCCAAATCGTTTTACAAGTCCCTTTTCACATAACTTCCTCAAATACTTTTCAGCTGTAAATTGTTGAGGCACTTCATACTTTGGAAGCATACGATCTCCAAGTTCAAGATCAACCTGACACTTATTCATAATGTTAATCGTATTTGCAACTGCTTCAGGAAACGATTGAAACAAACGCCTCATCTCATCTCCAGTTTTAAAGTCTCCATCTTCGTATGTCTCAGTGAGAACTTCATCGCTTTCAAGGGATTTTCCAAATTTTATTGCAAGTAAACATTGATAGGCAATTCGGTCCTCTTTATCTAAAAAGAAAATAGGATTCATTGCCACAAGAGGGATATGTAATGAATTTGCACACTGACGAATATGCTCATTGAAGTGTGAATTAGTCGGTTCAACCGCCAAATAAAAATCATCTTTATATTTTTTTTTATAAGCTTCTAGAACATTACCTACTTTCGTCAGGTCATTTTGATTTATATAATGACCACACTCGCCGTTTTTTGGCATGATTACAACGAGATTATCACTATTTGCATGAAAATCTGCTTTTTTGACATATTCAGCTTCAGTTGTTTGGCTAATGCTCGATAGTTTCACTAATTCTTGATAACCAACTTTATTTTTCGCAAGTAGAATCAAAGGATAAACATTATTCTCTTCCGTTTTTACTGATAACTCTAAACCAATAATCGGTTTAACATCATGCTTTTTACATAATTGATAAAATGTTAACGAACCATACATTACATTTTTATCTGTTAAAGCTACTGCAG
This sequence comes from Bacillus solimangrovi, assembly GCF_001742425.1. Taxonomy (GTDB): domain Bacteria; phylum Bacillota; class Bacilli; order Bacillales; family Bacillaceae_N; genus Bacillus_AV; species Bacillus_AV solimangrovi. The sequence continues at coordinate 104,201 of NZ_MJEH01000044.1, read as the reverse complement.
GCATATTATACTCTTTTGCTTTATGGACTAACTTTTCAAGATGCACCGCACTCTCTAGTAAACTATAACCACTGTGAACATTTAAATGGATAACTTCCATAAATCGTTCCACCTTCTTTATAAAAAAACATTATTAGACTAAGCTATTCTTTCTATTCTATTTTTCACTATTATAATATAGATCGCCTTCGATTGAAAAAGTTGACCTATGGCATGAATGACCAAATAAAAAGAAGAAACTATAGAACAAAACGAATACTGAATAATTTGTCACATACTTGTCCTTCTTTCAAAAGGCACTTTTACAAGTACAAAAACATAAACAAGGACATGTTGTCATACACATAATGTTAGTAAGGTTAATATCAGGAATTAAACTTTTGCAAACTAGCTTGTGCCAGAGTTCTCTTATTTTAATGAAAAAATGTATTTTATACATAATTAATTACCAAGATTGAAGGTGTAAATATGATTGAGGAACGATTTATGGCGTCATTTATTAATTGTTATTTCATCGGTCTTGGCGTATTACTTGGTGGTGTCATTATCGGTGGATTAGGTGCATTCCTTGTAGGACAACCTCCTTTAACAATGATGGTGAAAATAGAAAAAGGATTAAAGATTTGGGCAATTGTAGCTGCAATAGGTGGAACATTTGATGCGATCACAAACTTCCAGCGTGGTATCTTCTACGGAGAAACACTTAGTATTTTCAAACAAATACTTCTTATTATCGCTGCAATGGGTGGAACACATACAGCATCGCTGATACTACATTGGCTCACACAGGAGCAAATGTAGTGAGAGTTCCTCCTTATTATCGTGATCCAAAGTGGCAACGTTTTTTTGCTGGTACCTTTATTGGAATGGTCGTTAGCTGGGGTGTATTCCTTTTCATTTTTGGACAAATGCAAGATGAACAAATATTAACACTATCCGAACAAAGAAATAAAATCACTCAATTAAATCAAGAAATTCAGATGTGGAAAGAAGATGTTGAGCATTTAAATAATGAAAATAAAAAAAAGCTTATTGTTGAAGACATTGTCATCGAATTAACCAATGCGAAAGAACTGAAGCTAGACTTGTTAACCGTTCAATTATTAAAGGATGCTATCCAAGGCGAACTACAACCACTTCTCAAACAAAATATTGCAACAATCGTGGAAAACAAAAACTTTTTATTTAAAACAATTGAAAATAAAATTTACGACTTTGATCAATCTCAATATACTGTTAAAGTAAAATACCTCTTCTTATCTACAACTCTAGAAGTGCATGTGGAAGTCCAATTACGCAAGTGACAAGCGCAACACTTTCTGCCATTATAAAATAAACAGAACAAGTTCAAGCCATTTCTAAACGTATAATCTTTTTATTGTATAAAAAACGAATGCGATTAACACATTCGTTTTTATAATTTAGTTATTATTAAATTCAGCACATGCTTTGTCTAAATCTGCAATAACATTTTCAGCTTCAGACCATTCATAAATCGTAGCACCCGATGCAAGTGGATGACCACCACCGTTATATTTTTGTGCAACAGTATTGATAATCGGTCCTCTAGAACGAAGACGCACACGAATTTGATCATCTTCTTCTACAAAGAATACCCAAGCTAACACTCCGTCAATATTCCCTAAAACACCAACTGTTTTAGAAGTTTCATTTGCTGTAAGGTTATATTCCGCAAGTAATTCTTTCGTTAAACTTACAGCAGCAACTCCTTCATCTGTTACAGAGAAGTTTTGAAGAATAAAACCATTTAATCGTGCGATACTAGGGCTCATTTTATACATATCAGTATATAACTCTGAGAAATTGATCCCTTTTTTAACTAATTCAGATGCATACTTGAATGTGTTAATATTCGTGCTTGGGAACAGGAATCGACCTGTATCACCAACAATTCCAGCAAATAATAGACGTGCTGCTTGTTCTGTAAGTACAAGACCTTGTTCTTTACCGAATTCATAGAACTCGTAAATAAGTTCAGACGTTGCACTAGCGTCCGTATCTACCCAAACGAGGTCACCATAAACATCACGATTCGGGTGATGATCGATTTTTATTAATCGTTCTCCTTTATTATAACGAGAATCACTGATTCTTTCTTGGTTGGCTGTATCGCAAACGATAACTAATGCACCGTTATACATATCATCAGAAACTTCATCCATACGTACTAAGAAAGTTAACCCTTCCTCTTCTTCACCAGTTAAATAGACATTCTTATCTGGGAACGATGCTTTAATGATTTCACCTAGCCCACCTTGAGACCCTAATGCATCTGGATCAGGGCGAACATGACGATGTATGATAATTGTATCGAACTTTTTAATTTCATTCAGAATGTCTTGTTTCATTGCAATCATCCTATCTGTTGTTATTTTAGTGTCATTAAACTTTCAAATCTTGACTAGCTTTTCAATACAAGCACCGTTACAATAGAAAGCGGAAACGTAGATTGGAAGGTGTGATTAACAAGTGTTAGTGTTCGGCTCATTATCAATAATTGCGCTAATCATGTATTTATTCTATAAAACAAAATTTTTCCGCTCAAGACGACCTTACGAAAAACAATGGTATTCTGCAAAATCAAGTATTTCATTAGGTGCATTTGTTTTTCTATTCGGATTGAATCAAATCATCGGATGGAGTATTACCATCGAACTTGTTGTAGGCGTTCTTTTTATCCTCATTGGAGGATTACACGCATATTTTAATTTCAAAAGAAAGAATTATTATTTTCCACTCGCTGTTGAGGAAGCTGAAAAAGCAAACCTTCAGAATGATTAAGATATGTAAAAGTCATGTCCATTCGGGCATGACTTTTTTTGTATACCGTAACAATTTACTCACTTTTAATTTTGGAAATAAAATAACGATTATCATGATAGTGTAAATTATATTCGAACTATTATTCTACTCTAGCGATCAATTAATTGCGCCATCAATAACGCTTTCCCAACAAGCTTACCTTCGTTATATACTTCTACATCAACCTTTCCGAACTTACGACCAACTTCAAGCACTTTCGGTACAATTTCTAAGATACTTTCTAATTGGACAGGTTTAATAAAGTAAACAGTGATATTCTCAACAACGAGGTCGCCTTTCTTATGATTTCTCATTATCCGACTGCTCGCTTCTGTTACAAGCGTCGTAAACACTCCATAAGAAATTGTTCCAAGGTGATTAGTCATTTGAGGTGTAACTTCACAACGATAGGTTGAACCGCCAGCCTCTGTCGTATTCATAAACTGATTCGTAATTAAGTCGTCAATTGTTTCACCTACTTGTGGTTGACGTTGAATCATTTGTAGTGCTTTTAAAACATCTTGTCGACTAATAATCCCTTGCAACCTATGATGATCATCAATAACAGGAAGAACTTCAATCCCTTCCCATACCATCATATGTGCACAGTTTGCTACTGACGTCTTAGCATTAACCGTCATCGGATTTTTCGTCATTACTTTTTCAATTGAAAGGTTACGATCCACCCCTATGACATCTTTAGCAGTGACCATTCCTTGAATTTTCAAAGAATCGTCTACTACTGGATAACGACTATGCTTCGTTTCATCGTTTAACTCAAACCATTTGCCGACATTATCACTTGTTTCGATAAAAAACGTTCGTTCAATTGAAGTTAAAATATCTTCTACAAAAACAATTTCTTTCTTAATCAATTGATCATAGATAGCACGGTTAATCATAGTAGCTACAGTAAATGTGTCATAACTTGTTGAGATGATTGGTAATTGAAATTCATCTGCTAATAATTTTACATTTTCTTCTGTATCGAATCCACCTGTAATAAGTACTGCCGCTCCAGCTTCTAATGCCTTCTCATGAGCTTTCGTCCGATTACCAATAATAAGTAAATTTCCTGCTCCTGTATAACGCATCATCGCTTCTAGTTTCATCGCACCGATTACAAATTTGTTTAATGTTTTATGAAGCCCTTCTCGACCACCTAAGACTTGACCATCAACAATGTTTACAACCTCTGCATATGTAAGCTTTTCGAAATTTTCTTTCTTTTTCTGTTCAATTCGGATGGTTCCTACACGTTCAATCGTACTAACCATCCCTTTATTTTCAGCATCTTTAATCGCACGATAAGCAGTCCCTTCACTTACCAGTAGCTCTTTCGCAATTTGTCGAACAGAGATTTTATTACCCACTTCTAAGTTTTCGATATGCTGTAAGATCTGCTCATGTTTTGTAGCCAACTTCCTCACCATACTTTCATTTCATCTCGAATTAATTGAGATGTAAATTTATCTTGCTTTCATTATACTTGTGAAACCACGTCACATCAATTAGACACCTTTCTTTTATCAAGCAAAATCGCTTCATTTTTTCAACGCAAAATAAAAGGTTGATTACGTTCATTTCTTTTATTCAAATCCTATGTATATTAAAAAAACTATTACACATTATATACGTATCAACACAACAAACAGCTGCTATTTTGAAACGTTAAAACAACGTTGAAAATCACTCTAAACTACTTGTTCATTATTATTCGTACATCGATGGGCTATAGCCAAGCGGTAAGGCAACGGACTTTGACTCCGTCATGCGTTGGTTCGAATCCAGCTGGCCCAGTATAACCATCTTATTTTCCTAGCAAGAATCATTAACAATTAAACACATGCTACTCGATTAAGAAAGAGCTGACTGCCCTATAAAAACAGTCAGCTCTTTCTTATAAATTGAATGAATCCCCTGGATTCATCACTTTCCCTTCACTACTAGCTAATGCACTTACAAATTGATGTGGATCTTGTTCTATAACTGGGAAAGTATTGTAGTGGATCGGTATTACTTCTTTAGAATTTATCCATGTTGCTGCAAGAACTGCATCATCATGTCCCATCGTGAAATTATCTCCAATTGGTAAGAACGCAACATCAATGTTGTACAATTCACCATACATCTTCATATCAGAGAATAAAGCTGTATCTCCAGCATGATATATCGTTTTACCTTCAGCAAAAAATAGAATCCCCGCTGGCATACCTGTATAAATGATTTGTCCATCTTCTTCTGTATAACTTGATCCGTGGAACGCTTGTGTAAACTTCACTTTTCCAAACTTAAATTCATGTGAACCACCTATATGCATTGGATGTGTTTTCACACCTTTTGCTCCCAAATAATTGGCTAATTCAAATGTCGCAATCACTAATGCATCATTTCGTTTAGCAATCTCCACAGTATCTCCTACATGATCATTATGACCATGTGTTAATAATATTACATCGCATTTTACATTACTTGCATCTAGATCACATAGTGCATTTCCGTTTATAAATGGATCAATTAAGATTTTTGTACCTTTAGTTTCAATTTGTACCACTGAATGTCCATGATAAGAAAGTAGCAATAGTATTCGCCCCTTTGAATATGATTTATTAATACCTCTACCATTTAACAAACAAATCAAAAGTAAACCTATCAATAATTTTATTCATCTAACTTAAATTCGAGAATCTTAGCATAAAATAACACGTAAAATATACACATTCCTTTAATAATGACTCCATGACTCACTATATTTTTCAATAAGGTTAGGGCGTATAAGTGTATTTGGTTGTAATTCGATCTGCCTACCTTTGCTATCATAAAACGTACCATCTTCATCTTTCCCAAAATAAGTTAGAGCTAATAACATCTCCTCTGTTAAAAACTTAGTTTCAACCTCTAGTTGGAATTTGTTTAAATCAATTTCTTCCCTAGAAGCCATAATAAAACCCCAATTTCCAAAACTCGGAATGTCCACATGGAAATTTTCTGTATATAATCCCGTTTCCTTTACTGTTCGATCTATGGTCCAATATACTTTTGTAGCAAAGACAGGGCTTGTTGACTGAATCATTATTTTACCACCTGGCTTTAAATGATTACGAAGTAACGAATAAAATTCAACCGTATATAACTTATTTAATGATTCATTATTTGGATCAGGTAAATCAACAAGAATCACATCAAACCATTCATCTGATTGTTCCATAAATTGAAAAGCATCTTGATGAATAACATTTAATCGTTTATCTTCAAACACACCTTCATTTAACTTAACGATATCAGGATGTGTTTTTGCAAGTTCAACAACACGAGGATCAAGGTCAACCATTGTAATTTGTTTTACATCTTCATACTTTAATAATTCTCTTGTGGCTAACCCATCTCCTCCTCCTAATATAAGTATGTTTTCTCGATCAGATGCCAACGTCATTGGCGGATGGACGATCATTTCGTGATAACGATATTCATCTGTTGAACTAAATTGAAGTGACCCATTTAAGAATAACCGTACATCATCGTTTCTTTTCGTTACGATTATATGTTGATAAGCTGTTTCCTCTGAATGAATTATGGGGTCTCGGTAGAGCTTTTGTTCAAATGTAAAAGCAATTTTTTCCCCAAACATTAAACCTGCAAACAATAAAATAATAATTGCTATACCGACAATAAAATAACGTTTAAATTGCTGAATTTCTTTCTGAAACAACCATAGAACCCATACAGCCACAACAGCATTAATAATTGCGACAAGAAATGCTGTTTTCACTAATCCAAACTTTGGTCGTAACAAGAAAACAAATAATAATCCGCCAATTAATCCGCCAGCATAATCAGAAAACAATACACGTGCTGTACTCCGATTTAACTCAACACCTATTTCATTTGCCTTTCGAATTAATATTGGTAACTCAAGTCCTGTTAATCCACCTATTAATAATGTAACTAAATATAAGAAAAATGCATCTGTACCCGGTGCTAAGTACGCTGTAATTGAAAAGAGAAGGAAACTTGAGAATCCCCCAATTAAAGCTACCGAAAACTCAATAAGTACAAAAGCGAGAATTAATTTTTTCATTACCTTCTCACTAATTGAAGCTCCAATTCCCATGCCTGTTAAAAATAATGAAATTGTTAGCGTGTATTGTTTCACACCATCGCCAAGTATATATGACCCTAATGCACCAAACAGCACCTCAAATATAATTCCACAAATGGAAACGATACCTGAGGCCCAATATATTGCTCTAGTATTCCGTTCTGCTGCTCTTGTCATCATTTCATTTGCAACCTCTTTCATCTACATTTAAAAAGTCGAACCCTCAAATTATAAATTCGAGGGTTCGATAGTCGATTTATCTTATGTAATTGACGCTCCAATTACAAATGCTAATCCAACAGATACACAAAAGCTTATAATACCAACTGCAATATTACGTTGTTTTAATTGCTCCTCTACTGAAAAGCGCCTTGTTAAAAATTCAAATAATAAGTAAGCGACCATCTGTAATACAATTCCAATCGCTCCCCAAATTAACGTATCTATAATTGAATAATTTGTATATATCGAGAACATTAAAATAATACTAATCCCTATAATTTTCCCGCCGATTGATAGGGCTACAGCATAATTTCCTTCTTCTACCTCTTGCCAATCCTTATATTTTGTCGTAATTAGTTCAAAAACAAACAATCCAACAACTATAATTGCCACAGCTGCTAGAAAGTAATAAATCGTTAATAAAAATGGTTCCATCTTCTACACCCTTTCTTCTATCATTTCCCAGATCCTGGTCCACCGCCACGCACTGATGAAGAATACCCTCGGAAATCAGGCTTACTTGTAGACCCTTTAGAACTTACACTACCTTTAGATCTTACACTACCTCCAGTTCCTCCATATCCATGATAGCAATCTCCATAACCTTCATAACAACGATTCCTTTGCTTTTTGCCCCAATCATCAACATCTAATACTTCATCAAGTACCCATAATAGGAGTAAACCATCGAAAAAATCAGGTGAGAAATTATCTCGGACAAACCCATATTCTGCAAGTTCTATATTAGTACCTTCACCGTCTTCTGTAAGCACAACAAAATATTGTGGATTATCATAAATAATGACTTGTTTCCCATCATGAATATCGCTTAAATCACGAGGGAGAAATTGATTTACTATATCATTCGACACTTGTATTAGTGATTTTGCATTTGCACGATATACACTTGAAATATCCCCACTGTTCGTACTACTATTTATCGTCTCTACATACTCATAATTGTCTATTATAAAGTCTTGAACATTGTCATAACTCTTCACTTGTTCTTCTACAGGTTGTTCAACTTGTTCTTGTGAATTTTCTTCATCTTGCTGTTTTATTGGTTCAGTCGGTTTTTGTTCTGTTTGTTTTGGTTCTTCTAACACTATTTCTGGTTCTTCAAATTGACTCACTTCATTATTTGTACCACAAGCACTTACAATTAATAAGAGTATAACTACAAAAGTCCCTCCTATTCCTCTTAGCATCATATCACCTCTTATTCTATCAATATGGTTATTATTAACATAAAAAAAGGGGAAAGATTATTTCCCCAGTTTTTTCTTCAACTCAGCAAGTTCATCATCGACATCATTCGTTTCTAATGCCTCAAATTCATCGTCTAAAGAACGATTTGAACTACGTAGGTCTTCACTTGTTTCAGCTTCAGCTTCGTACTGCATCACTTTCTCTTCCATTCTTTCAAAACCACGGCGAGATTCTTCACTTCCAATACTAGACATTGTACGATTCATTTTCGTACGTGTTTTGGCTGACTCTGCTCGTGCTTTTAATGAATCTTTCTTTAACTTCATTTGTTGATATTCAGATTTCATCTCATCAAGTTTTTTCCGTAAATGCTGTGCATCTTCACGTGCTCTTGTGTATGCCCCATCTAATTGTTCGACGTTTGCTTGATGACTTTTTTTATCTTCTAATGCACGACGTGCTAAACCTTCATCCCCAGCTTCAAGCGCTTTTAATGCTTGTGCTTCTCGTTTTTCAACAAGTGCTTTTGCATCTTTTAACTTCTTCTCTAACATCTTTTCATTTGCAATTTGCTTAGCAATAGCTGTCTCAGCATCGCGAATATCGGCTTCCATTTCACGCATATATTGTTCAAGCATTTTCACTGGATCTTCAGCCTTATCGATTAAGGCATTCAGCTCAGAACCTACAACAGTTTTTACACGTTTAAATAATTGAAACATCTTAATTCCTCCTTAACTTCCTGCAAGTATTTTGATTTCAAATGAGTCAATTTCAAATCCTTCACTAACTTCAATCTCTGAACCCCATATTTCAATTGATAAAAAGTTTTCATCTTGATTATCAGCTAAATCAAAGTAACGGACATTCATTCCACTAACATTTTTTCCTCTACCTTCACCACGAACATTTGCTATTCCTTTCTCATCCAAATGATAAGTACGCTCATTATATTCAATTTTATCAGGAATTGGCTCTGTAAGATTCAAGTTAGCAGTTCGATATATTCCTAACTCTAATTCATCATCCATTTCTACACTTAACCAAATTGATTCATCTGTCCCCTCAAGTTGATAAGCATGCCATTGAAATCCATGATCGTTATAGGAAAGCTTTCCAACAACTTGATAATCCATCAAATCATATGTGACGATGTCTCCAACCTTCATATTAAAAACCGTTCGTTCTTCTATTTCTGGTTCTTTTTGCATCTTTTTGAACACTCTTTTCATGAAACTCACTTTATCACCCCATCTTTCCCCTTCACCTTAAATTGTACGTTCTCTTTCTAACATCATTCATTAAAGCATGTTCCACTATATATTAACGATGTAAGTAACGTAAAGTTTCATCTTTTTAATATCATATCATATAAAAAAAGCAGAACCTCCATAATAATGGAAAATCCTGCTTTTCATTTATTATTTTCTATTATCAGACCGATTCATATTTGAAGATTGTTCAACTACACCACTTTGATAGGCGTTTGTAATTTGATTAGATGTTTCTTGTTCCCCTTCTTCATCATAGAAAAAAGGTTGTTTGTCTTTCTGTTCTTTCTTCATAACATCACCTCCCTAAAAAAGGATGACTATCACTAACTAATTGTTACATATTATTCGAATTTTTTTGAGAAACTATTCCTTCAAGAAAACTTTTCCATGCTATACTATAAGTGACTTCAAATGTTAAAGGAGGAATTTCGAATGAGCTTACGTTATTCTAATGTTTTAGTTGCGGTTGATGGATCAAAAGAAGCTGAAAGAGCATTTAATAAATCTGTTAGTATTGCTAAACGAAATGATGCAAACTTAATCATCGGTCATATTGTTGATACAAAAACATATGCAACAGTTGAAGCATACGATGGTACTATTGTTGAACGAGCTGAAAGATATGCAGAAGAGTTTCTCGAAGAGTACAAAACAGAAGCAATTGACAGCGGTATCAAAAATGTAAAAACCGTGATCGAATTTGGCTCTCCAAAGGTTAGAATTTCTAGAGAGCTTGCTCCAAAGCATGAAGTCGACCTAATTATTTGTGGTGCACAAGGTCTAAATGCTGTTGAACGATTCTTTCTCGGTAGTGTTTCCGAGCACATCACACGATATGCAAAATGTGATGTTTTAATTGTCCGTAATGAAGCTGAAGCTGAGGCTGAATAGCATAAAATCTACATCTACCCTCAAGCTGATAGAACATGAGAATAATCAACTTTGAATATAATAATTACTTAACTAATCAAAACACGAAAAACATTGGTATTTTACACCAATGTTTTCCGTGCTTCTATAATCGCTTTTTTCACTTGAGCAAAACCAGTTCCACCCAAGCTCTCTCGGCGTTGCACAACGATTTGAGGTTCTAACACATCATAGACATCTTCTTCGAATAATTCCGATCCAGACTTATATTCTTCAAACGGAAGATCAAGTAAGTATATATGTTTTTGAATGCACGTATAAACAAGTTTTCCTACCACTTCATGTGCTTCTCTGAACGGCATCCCCTTCGATGCTAGATAATCAGCAAGTTCTGTCGCATTCGAAAAGTCACTACGGACAGCTTTTTCCATTGAATCAGTATGAATTTTCATCGTCTCTATCATACCTGCGAATATTTTTAACGAACCTTTCACAGTATTAACAGCATCAAACATTCCCTCTTTATCCTCTTGCATATCTTTGTTGTATGATAACGGTGTACCTTTCATTACTGTTAATAAACCGAATAAGCTGCCATAAACTCTCCCTGTCTTACCACGAATTAGCTCCGCCATATCAGGGTTCTTTTTTTGTGGCATGATGCTACTTCCAGTTGAGAAAGCATCATCCATTTCAATGAACTTAAACTCTTCACTTGACCATAAGATTAACTCTTCACAAAAGCGTGACATATGCATCATAATCATTGAAGAATTAGAAAGAAATTCGATAATGAAATCTCTATCACTTACTGCATCCATACTATTTTGATAGACTGCTTCAAATCCTAATAATTCAGCACTATACTCTCTGTCGATTGGGAATGTTGTTCCTGCTAAAGCACCAGCACCGAGAGGAGAGATATTTATACGTTTATAAGAATCTATCATTCGCTCACGATCACGTTGAAACATCCAAAAATAAGCCATTAAATGATGTGCAAACGATACAGGTTGTGCTCTTTGTAAATGTGTATAACCTGGAAGAATTGTTTCAACATGTTGCTCTGCTTTATCTATTAACACTCGTTGTAACACTTCAAGTTCTTCTTGAATTTCTTGCACTTGTTTTCGTAAATATAAGTGCATATCTGTTGCTACTTGATCATTTCGACTTCTTCCTGTATGCAGTTTACCACCTACTGGACCTATTTCATCAATTAGCATCTTTTCAAGGTTCAAATGGATATCTTCATATGCAACAGAATATTCAAGATCTCCTTTTTTTGCTTTTTCCATTAGTATAAGAAGTCCGTCCTTAATTAGCTCTGCTTCTTCATTTGAAAGAATTCCACACTTAGCAAGCATCGTAACATGTGCTAGGCTACCCTCAATATCCTCTTCAACTAACGCTTGGTCAAACGGGATCGACGCATTGAACTCATCGACCCATTCTTCAGCCGTTTTTTGAAATCGTCCACCCCATAATTTCTTCACACTGTCACCTTCTTCTTCCCATTCACCATGCTATGCACTTGTGTTGGAAGTCCCCATAGCTTTGTAAACCCTACTGCTGCATTATGATCGAATTCATCATCAGATGTATACGTCGCTAATTTCTCATTATAAAGTGAATAATCAGATTGACGCCCTTCTACAATTGCATGACCTTTGAACAACTTAACACGTACTTTTCCTGTTACACTTTTTTGAGTTTCTTTCAAAAATGCATATAGTGCATCATTTAGAGGAGAAAACCACAAACCATTATAGATTACCTCTTCAAATTTCATTTCAATTACAGGCTTAAAGTGTGCTGTTTCACGAGGTAGAGTCAAATCTTCAAGTTCTTTATGTGCCTTAATTAACGTGATTGCAGCTGGACATTCATACACTTCACGAGACTTGATACCAACTAGACGATTTTCAACGTGATCAATACGTCCCACACCATGTTTTCCTGCAAGTTCATTCAAATGTTGAACTAATTCATGAAGTTCAAATGTTTGCTCATTTAATGAAACTGGCTTACCTTCTACAAACTCTATTTCTATTACATCTGCTTCATCTGGAGCATCTTCAATTGAATTTGTTAAGTCATATGCATCTTCCGGTGGGGTTGCCCACGGATCTTCAAGAATGCCACATTCGTTGGCACGTCCCCAAAGATTTTGATCAATAGAATATGGACTGTCTAGCTTAACTGGAACAGGAATATTATGTTTCTTCGCATATTCAATCTCTTCTTCACGTGACCAACTCCACTCACGCACAGGAGCAATTACATCTAATTTTGGATTCAAAGCAGAGAAAGAAACCTCAAAACGAACTTGATCATTTCCTTTCCCAGTACAACCATGAGCAACTGCAACTGCGCCTTCTTGCTCCGCTACTTCAACTAATTTCTTAGCGATTAATGGACGAGACAATGCTGAAACTAACGGATACTTATTTTCATACATCGTATTTGCTTGTAACGCAGGAAGAACGAAGCTTTCTGCAAATTCTTTTTTCGCATCGATGACAACAGATTTAATCGCTCCAACCGTTAGAGCTTTTTCTTTAATAAAATCTAAGTCCTTCCCTTCACCAACATCTAAACAAACTGCAATAACATCATATCCTTGTTGCTCCAACCACTTAATTGCTACCGATGTGTCTAATCCACCTGAATATGCTAAAACTACTTTTTCTTTTACCGTCATGACTGACCTCCTATTAATACGCATAATAATACTTGTAAATTAATAATTATACATAATTCCCAATAAAGAATGAGGATGTCTGAATGCCGTCATCCTCAAAAGTTTCATTTCAATTTGATATTACATACTGTAACAACTTTCAATCCACTTTTCAATAGTTATACATTAAAAAGTATAAAAATTAATTTTGTTCTATTCTAAATTTTAAAATACTTATATTCATAGCCAACAGTATCATAGTGATGTAAAATTAAATAAAAGAATCCATGATTCGGAGGTGAAAAAGGTGGATCGATTTTTTACTTATGATGACCAGCTAGGCATAGATTTACCTTCATTGGATCAACCGTGGGAAAATTATACAGACCAGATACAACAAGCTATACTATCACATTGGGAAAAAGTTCGTGGTCAAATTCCTGATCGTATCGCTGAATTAGAACATACAATTAATCAAAAACAAGCGTACTTAAATGTTGAAGAAAATTTTGAACGCTCTTGTCTACTAAATTCACAAATATCTGACCTTGCTTCCATTATTAATGATTTATGGATTTGGTATCGAACACATGAAGAAGTGAACATTAAGTTACATGCGTAAAACATCTGTATTATCCCAAAATACTGTAAATCTATTAAAAAATGATGACATGAAAATTGAATAAGCATAGAAAATAGGCCAACTTTTTTTCTATTAATAAAACTTCCTCCAATCAAGTGATTTTCTCTCTTGATTGAAGGAAGTTTTACATTACTGTATTATAATCAAGTGTAGATATTACTCTTATTGAAGCGCTTTCTTCATTATGACAGAGAATGTACTTGCTTCACTTCATCATATTCTTTCTTAAACTGAGCAACGATTTCACGAATAGGTTTAACATCTTTAATTTGCTCTACTCCTTGACCAGCAGACCAAATATCTTTCCATGCTTTCGCACCTGAAGCATTTACGCTTGAGACATCAATTACTTCTTTCTTCTTTAATTGTGAAACATCAAGTCCAGCCTTTTCAATACTACCTTTTAAGTAATTGGCTTTTACACCTGAGAATGCATCTGTATAAATTAAGTCATCTAACCTAGATTCTATTAACATTTCCTTATATTCCGGTCTTGCAATACTTTCACTAGCATTGATAAATCGTGTCCCTACATAAGCCATATCCATTCCCAATACTTCTGAAGCTAATACATCACGACCATTTGAAATACAACCTGCAAGAATTGTAATGCCATCCCAAAATTCTCGAACAGCACCTGCAAATGCAAAGCTATTAATAACACCCGCATGTCCACCTGCACCTGAACATACAAGAATTAATCCATCAACTCCTGTTTCAGCTGCCTTCTTCGCGTGTGGAATGTTACTAACATCTGAGAATACCAATCCACCATAACTATGAACAACTTCAACTACATCTTTCGGATGACCAAGTGATGTAATAACAATCGGAGGTTGATACTCTTTCACTAATTCTAAATCTGGCTTATACCGATCGTTTGATGGATGTACGATTAAATTCACTGCCCATGGAGCCACTTTCCGATTCGGCTCATTAGCTTTCACTTCCTCCAACTCTTCAATAATCTTACTCATCCATTGCTCCAAAAGCTCATTTGTTCTTGTATTTAGCGTGGGGAAAGAACCTACAATACCTGCTTTACAACTTTCAATGACTAACTCTGGACTTGAAACTAGAAACATTGGCGCAGAAATTACAGGTAGTTCTAAATTCTCCTTAATGTGATTAGGTAACTTTGACTTTACATTCATTCCTATCCACTCCCTATTTAAATTAAGAATATACTAAATACTTCGATAATAAAAAATCATTCTCCTTTAAATCTTGCTATTTTTCTTGTTCGACATTGCTTGAAACCGTTCCTTAAAATCATTTGAACTAAATGAAATTCCTTGAGCAAAGGCTTCATCATTTAATACTTGATCGAAAGTCATTTCATAGCTATGATTTAACGTTTGCTTCATCATTCCGATCGCAACTGTTGCACTTTCAGCAAACTGGTTTGCAAACGATTCAGCTCTTATCATCAATTGATTATGTTCAACTACTTCTAATATCATTCCAATGTCCAACGCTTCTTGTGATGTTACATTCCTTCCTGAAAACATCAGCTCTTTCGCCCTTTGTACACCTACTAAACGAGGCAAAAAGTACATACCTCCAAAATCAGGAACTAATCCGATTTTAGAAAATATTTGAGTAAAAGTCGCCTGATTGGAAGCGATTACAAAGTCACATGCTAAAGCCAAATTACAGCCTGCCCCAACAGCATAACCATTTACGGCTGCAATTACTGGCTTTTCTATGTTGACTAATTTTTTTAACAGTTCATGACCTTTTTGCATATACCTTCGACCTAACACTGCATTTAATTCAGGGAAATCATTCAAATTGCCTCCTGAGCAAAAAGTTGTTCCGGTCCCTGTCAAAATGACTGATCGAATCACTTCATCATATTGAATGTAATTAATTGCATGCGTTAATTCATCAATCACCTGAGAAGATAACGGATTTCGTTTTTCAGGTTGATTAAGAGTCAATACAGCACATGAATCTTTAATCTCTAGTTTAATAAAATGATAATCCATGCTCTATCTCCCTTTATTTGTTTTTATTTACTAATATTTTTAACACTCCCTCTATCACAACATCACCATGTTGATTGAAGATCGATTGTTTTGCTGTTATCACACCTGCATTCTCTTTTTCTTTCAAATCAACGACTTCTAACTTGACTGAAACTGTATCATTAATGAAAGTAGGTTTTAAAAACCGTAATCGCTCAATCCCATAAAAGGCTGCAACAACCCCTTTTTCCATTTCAATTAGTCCGGTACTAATCGATAAAATTAACATCCCGTGTGCAATTCGTTGTTTAAATGGCGTACTCTTTGCGTATTCAATATCTGTATGAAGCGGATACCAATCACCGCTTAATGCGGAAAACATGACTAGATCCGTTTCAGTGACTGTCCTACCATTCGATGCCCAACAATCACCTACTTGGAATTCATTAAAAAACTTTGTAAACAATCCAACACCCCCAACACTTTGAAATTCTACTATCAATAAATAGTCTATTTTCTAACCGGTATGTTCCTTAGTTTCGTTTTCAATATTTTCCCTGTTGCATTTCGAGGTAATATATCTAGAAATTCAAGATGATTAGGTATTTTATATTTTGCTAGCTTACCTTCACAATGTTTTTGTACCTCATCTATTGTTATAAGACGTTCAGAATCGTGCAAAACTACATATGCCTTCGGGATTTCTCCCCATTTTCCATCTACTAATCCAACTACTGCAACATCCTTTACATTAGGATGTTTATATAACACTTGTTCAATTTCCGCAGGGTAAATGTTTTCACCACCACTTATAATCATATCCTTCTTACGGTCTACAATATAAATAAAACCTTCATCATCCATCATGGCTAAATCTCCTGTATAGAACCATCCATCTTTAAGTACTTTTTTCGTTTCAGACGGTTTGTTCCAATAACCTTTAAATACGTTAGGACCTTTTACTAGCAGTTCTCCTACTTCACCATCACTTACATCTTCATCATGTTGATTTACAATACGTACTTGCGTATGCATCGGTGTTTTACCAACCGATCCATTTTTCCTCTTTACATCTTCCTCATCTAACAAACACACGAAAGGTGCAGTTTCAGTCAAACCAAAGCCTTCATAAAAGGGAACATTTAATTTTTGGAAAAACTCAATAACAATTAACGGACACGGGGAACCACCCGCTATATTTATGCGTAAAGATGATAGATCTGTTTTATTAAGAGCTGGCGAATGCATAAGTGCCATCCACATTGCCGGAACGAGGAATAATGTCGTCACTGAATGTTTTTCAATCTCCCTTAACACTTCATCAGGCTGGAATACATCCTGAAGAATCACAGTACCGCCTTTGTATAAAATCGGAGTTGCAAAAATATTCATTCCACCGATATGAAATAATGGAGCAACTGTTAATGACACATCACGGTGACTAAGGGATAAATATTGAATGGCATTAACCGCATTCCATTGTGTATTACCATGAGTTAACATGACACCTTTCGGCTTGCCTGTTGTTCCTGAAGTGTACATCATCATATGAACATCATCTTCTTCAAGTTCAAATTGAGGCTCTTGATCAGAATTCTCCTCAATTAAACTTTCATAAACTATATAATCTTGTGTTCGTGTATCACCGACTTGAATAACATGATTGATTGTTGTCACATTTTTCACAGCAACTTCAACTACATTGCTCAAGCGGTTATCATAGATGAAGCATTGACAGCTAGAGTCTTTCAAAATATATTCAACTTCTTCAGCACTTAAACGATAATTTACTGGTACAAATATTGCTCCAATCTTCGCACAAGCAAATAATGTTTCCATTAACTCATTAGAATTAAAAAGTAGGACATTCACTCGATCACCATGTCTTATCCCTAACTCCATTAAGCTATTTGCTAACTTGTTCACTCTTGAATTGAATTGTTGATAAGTAAATTGTTTATCCTTATATTTAAGTGCTATTTTTTCTGGACGCTGCTGACTATGATAAACGATCCACGAACCGATTCCTTTATCCATTTATACTCTCCTCCTATTTTTTAACATTAGCCCATCTTGTTAACTTGTTTGTAATGTGCTGTGTGCATGCTCCTTACCTTGTGCTTTTGAATCTTTCCAGTTGAAGTCATCGGTAATTCATCAACGAATAGAACATCCTTTGGTACTTGAAAACTACCGAGATTTCGTTTACAGAAAATGATAATCTCTTCTTTAGTCAACTCAGCATCCTTTTTGGGAATAATAAAGGCTGTTACTGCTTCATTCCATTTTTCATGTGGAAGCCCTACGACAACAACGTTTTCAACCTTGTGATGATTAAGAATCGTCTGTTCTACCTTTATCGAAGCAACATTTTCTCCACCAGTTTTAATTACATCTTTTTTACGGTCGACAAAAACCATTTGCCCATCTTCGTCCCAGTAACCAAGATCACCAGTATGATGCCACCCTGATCGTCTCGTTTGTTCAGTTGCTTCTTTATTGTTCAAGTAACCGTTCATGACATTAGGACCGCGATGCACAATTTCTCCAACTTGATTATTAGTAAGAAAATTGCCTTCATCATCCATAATTGCCGTATCATTAATTAAGCTACTTGTTCCCCAATAAGAACCAAACCGTCGTAACTGCTCTTCGGACTTAAAGATCATTGTCGCTGGATACATCTCCGTTTGACCTGTACCAAGATGAAAATCAGCATCGAATTCTTGTATTGCTTTCTCTAATGATTCACGGTCAATCGGTGCCATAGCATATACACATGTCTTTAAGGAAGATAGGTTATATTCCGCTCGTTTAGGATGATACAATAAAGCTTTGTACATCATTGGGAGAGCAAACATAAAATTAATACGCTCTTTTTCAATTAATGCCATAAGCGATTCTGGGTCAAACCCATTAATAACAACGTTTGTAGCCCCAATATTTAAAAAGGATGTAAGGAAAGTATGCTGTGCACAATGAAAAATCGGCATCATAATAGTAGGTTTGTCTTGAGGAGATAAGTTTATTTCAATAATATTAGTAAGGCTTGACATATAGACACTTAGGTGGCTAATCATGACCCCTTTTGGGTTACCAGTTGTGCCACTTGTAAACATTATTTGTGCTGTATCACGATCTTGAATATCAACTCTTGGTTCATTAGAAGATTCATTAACGAAGGCAGACAAAAATGATTGTTGTGAAATAGAGGAATTATTATCAAAATAGAATAATGAATGTTGCTGCAAATGTTCAGAATCTTTATTTAAAAACAAAGGATCATCGAGTATTGTTGATGCTTTCACTTCATTCAAAATATACTTTTTTTCTTCAATCGATATCATCGGATTAATTGGCACCCACGTTAGACCTGCTTTTGCTATTCCATAGATTGCAATAATATGTTCATATGAATTTCCTGCAATTGTAGCAATACAATCACCTTTCTTATAACCATTATTTAATAAATGATTCGCATACTGATTACATAAATCGTTTAATTGTTTGTACGTTAGCTGAATATCTCGATCCTTTATTGCAACTTTTTCTGGAAACCTAGCAGTTGTTCGCCTTATAATATCACCAATTGCTACTCGATTCATCTCATTAATAATCATTAAACTCCTCCTTTATTGTCAATTTCAAAAGGTAACTTGTTCACCTATTAATCAGCTATACCAAACCTTTTCACAAGAATTTCATTCATAATTTGAGTCGTTCCACCACCAATCGATTGTATGCGGGCATCCCTCCAATATCGTTGAACATCATATTCCATCATATAACCTGCACCACCATGAATTTGTAACGCTTGATCACATACACGACTTACCATCTCTCCTGCATAAGCTTTCGCGATCGTTGCTTCTGTCGTTACATCCTTCCCTTGACTGTATAAGTAAAGTGCTCGATACGTCATATTTCTAGCTTTCTCTATATCAATTTGCATATCTACCATTTTGTGACGCAACACTTGAAAATCTGATAAAGGTTTACCAAATTGAATTCGTTCTTTACTATACTTTTTCGCGGCTTCTAGTGTTATTTCTGCAAGTGCAACGGATGACAACGATAACATGATTCGCTCCCATTGGAAGTTTTTCATGATATAATAAAAACCTTTATGTTCTTGACCGATTAAATTTTCTGTTGGTACTAACACATTTTCTAGAAAAAGTTCACCAGTATCAGAGCTCCGCCAACCTAGCTTGTTCAATTTTCCACCTGAACTAAAACCTTCCGAATCAGTATCTACAATGAATAAACTAATGTTTTTATGTGGTGGAGCTTCTCTCGTTTTTGCTGCAACGATTACATAGTCTGCAGAAATACCATTTGTAATAAAAGTCTTCGAACCATTTAAAATATATTGATCATCTTTTTTTACTGCATTCGTTTGTAAATTTGCCACATCGCTACCCGCATTCGGCTCTGTTATACCTAATGCTGCAATCGACTCTCCCTTAATAGATGAAGTGATATATTTTCTCTTTTGTTCTTCACTCCCGAAAGTCAAAATAGGTGTCATCGCAATTCCAATATGCGCTCCAATCGCAGCTCCAACCCCTGCTGCTCCACATTTAGCAAGCTCTTCTATTAATACTGCTTCGGTTACCACATCTAATCCTAATCCACCATATTGCTCGGGTACTTTTATTCCTAAATAACCGAGTTCAGCCATTCTTTCAAAGAGCTGTCTAGGAATCTTACCATCTCTTTCCCACTGATTGATATGCGGTCTTATCTCTTTATTAACAAGTTTTCGAATCGTTGCGCGAAAGATCTCATGTTCTTCAGAAAATATCCAGTGACCCATCCAGCTAACCTCCTTTACTATATATCCATTTGCTTAGAGATGATTTCCTTCATAATTTCATCTGTTCCCGCACCAATTCGATATAATCGAGTATCTCTCCAAATGCGTTGAACAGGATTCTCCATCATGTATCCGCTTCCACCAAAGATTTGAAGAGCTCGATCTGCTACCCAATGAGACATTTGTGCCGTTGAAATTTTCGCAATCGAAATTTCTTTGCTTGGTACTTCCCCATTTGAAAATCGATACGCAGTCGCGTACGTTAGCTCTCGGCAAACTTCTACCTCTGTCTTCATTTGTACTAACATATGTGAAATCACTTGGTTATGAATAAGTGGCTGATTAAACTGCTTTCTAACCTTTGCATATTCGAGTGCTTTCTCATAAGCAAATTCCGCCATTCCGACCGCACCCGCCGCGCTAATCATTCTCTCCCCTTGTAATTCCCACATAATTTGGGCAAATCCACTTCCTTCAACACCTAACAAATTTTCATGTGGAACACGGACATCTTCAAAAATTAATTCAGCAGTGTCAGATGACCGCATACCTACTTTATCTAGCTTTTTACTAATTGAGAATCCAGTTCGATCCGTCTCTACTAAAAACAAACTAATCCCTTTATAACCTGGGTCTTTTGATGTTCGAACTACGAGCGTCACGAAATCAGCTCTCGGACCATTTGTAATATAGGTCTTCGATCCGTTAATAACCCACTCATCTCCATCCCTGTACGCATGCGTTTCAATTGACGCAACATCTGAACCATGATTTGGCTCAGAAATACCGATAGCTGCAATTTTTTCACCTTTAAGTGCGGGTTTTAAAAATTTCTCTTTCTGAGCTGCTGTACCAAATTCATTAATTGGAGGAGTTGCCATATCTGTTTGAACTGCAACAGCCATTGGGAAACCACCTGCTCCGCATTTTGAAAGTTCTTCTGCAAAAATAAGGCTTGCAAAATAGTCCCACCCTTGACCGCCTACTTCCTCAGGATAACGTAAGCTTAGAAATCCTAAATCTCCCATTCGTTTCATAATTGATCGTGGAAATTCACCTGCTTCTTCCCACTCATCTATAAAAGGTGTTACTTCTTTCCGCACAAACTTACGAATTGTTTTCCTTAACTGCTCATGCTCTTCAGTAAAATACGGGACATACTCCATTACTAGTCACTCCTTTCCTAAACCACTTCCAATTACTCCTCAACAAACATCGAATGAGGAACTTTAATTTCAAGTCGTAATAAGTTGGCACCAAAACACTTCCCTAAATTATCTAAACGTAACGAATTTGACCCGCCACCACCAAGGGCATTCGTACAAACAAAGTTGAACGCATGCACATTCGGTAACTCGTAACGTGTAACCTCGCCTTCTACCAATCCCTTAAAATGATTCTTCACTTTCTCACTTGTCACTTGTTCTTTAAATAATTGATACCAACGTTCATCTTTTGCTATTAATCCAATATTAACGGTATTACCTTTGTCACCAGAACGAGCCAATGCAACATCCTTCAACTGAACAACAGTCATCATTACACCTCCTGTATATGAATACTAATTTGTTCCTCTACTAACTCACGAGGTATAAAAGATGCCCACATCCCTATTAATTGTCGTGGAGGGATATTACCGATAAATGCCCCCATACTAGGAGGTCCATTTAATGCTAGTGGAGGAAACAACCTTGGGAAAGTCATTGCTTCTTTTTTGGTTGTTGTGCGAACTGCCATTCTAAGAAAAATTTCATTCACATGATGATCAGCCCTGTGTGCCAATGGCCCATGTAAAGCATCATAACCGATAAAATCCGTTTGAATCTCCTTGTATGCAAGCCCTTTCTTTTTGATTTGAAGACGAATTATTTCTTCAGCTTTTTTCGCTTTATTCATCGCATCAGGCCATGAATAACCTGTAATTGCTTGACCGACATAACCATCTTCATATCCCATAACGACCTTTAATTGTTCTGGTTTTGGCTTACCTTTCGTCCCAGATATCTTCACCTTATTCACGTCTATCTGTTCTAATTGAACTTTTGTTAAATCGACAATGACATCAGGTGTTACGTATGCATTAGGATCATGAATCTCATACAACATTTGCTCTCTAATCGTATCAAGATTGACGAGACCACCTAGTTCATCTAACTTAGTAATGATAAATCCACCATCTTCATAGACTTGAGAGATTGGATAACTCATCCTGTCCATATGCTCTATCTCATCCCAATTACCACTAAAATTTCCTCCAATCGATTGAGCAGAACATTCCATGAGATGCCCCATAAATACACCGCTTGCTAGTTTATCCCACTCGTTTTCACCCCATTGAAATTCATAGATTAATGGTGCTAGAAATTGAGCAGTATCTGTCGTTCTTCCTGTAATAACAATATCAGCACCTTCTCGTAACGCACGTACGATTGGTTGTGCCCCAATGTACGCATTAGCAAATAATAACCTTTCTTTAACCTTTGAAATAGATTCTCCTGTTTCCCAATGGTCAAAAGAAACTCCTCTTTCAACCCATCGATCAAAAGTATCAAAGAGATTATCACCTGTAACAACTGCTACTTTCAAATTATGAATCCCTAGTTGCTGAGCTACACGCAAAACTTCTTGCTGAGCACCAATTGGATTAATCCCACCTGCATTTGTTAACAATTTGATTCCTTTCTCTTTAACATACGGTAAAAGTGCTGTCATAGAAGAAGTAATGTCTCTTGTATAACCGAGTTTTGAATCTTTTTGTTGATCTTTCGTTAATATCGCCATCGTTAGCTCTGCTAAACAATCAAAACATAGATAATCAACATTCCCTAACTTCGCTGTTGCAACTGCTGAATCAATATGATCACCGTAAAAACCTTGTGCTGCACCAATTCGTACAGATTTCAATTAAATACCTCCTACCTCAATAACAAGGTCATTCTCTTGAATGAAACTACTTTCTGTTACATGCACAGTTTTAACAACTCCGCTTGTTGTTGACTCAATTGGTATTTCCATTTTCATCGATTCAAGAATGACAACAACATCACCAGCTTGAATATGATGTCCTTCTTCCACTAATACCTTCCAAACATTACCGCTCATCGGTGCTGTCACTTTCATCGTTATCTACACCTTTCAATTAATAATTGAAATCTTCTAAGTTCCTGACCAGAGAGGTTTTCGTTTTTCTAGAAATGCTGTTGCACCTTCTTTTAAGTCATTGCTCTTAAATGAAACCGCTCTTAACGTCGATAAATAATCAAATGATTTCATAAAATCCATTTGTTCTGTTTGAAAGTATGAATCTAGTGCCAGTTTTACTGCTAATGGACTATGTGAAGCAATGAGTTTAGCCGTCTGCCAAACCTCTTCTTCAAACTTCTCATCTTCAACCACTTGATGTATAAGCTCGTATTCAGCTGCTTTATCTGCAGATAAAATTTCTGCTTTTAACATTAGCTCCATCATCCTGCGTTCACCGACGGCTCGACGAACCCATGGTAAAATGACGAATGGTACGATTCCAAGCCTTAACTCTGTCAAACCAAGTTTTGCTGATTTTGTTGCAATTGCAATATGACACATTGCAGCTAAGCCTGTTCCCCCTCCTAACGCTGCACCATTAACTGCAGCAATCATTGGAGTTTGTACTGTTGCTCCAAGCTTAAAAAGCTCATTGCTACTTTTCCCATCAAAATATAACTGAGGGACCGTCTTTTCAAAATTATTTTGAAATTCATTTAAATTACCTCCCGCTGAGAAGGCTTCACCTGTACCCGTAATAATCATGACATGAATATGCTCATCCTTATCTGCTGTTTGAATTGCATGAACTAACTCAGTCAACAACTCTTCGGTAAGTGGATTTCTTATTTCCGGTAAATTCAAAGTGATCTTCGCAATATGCTCATGCACTTCATATAAAATCGTTGTATAGTTCATCCATTCATTCCTTTCTAAACTGGAGGGATCGCATTGCGTTTTGCTAGTGTCTTCACTTGTTTAGTAGAATATAATTTAAAACGACGAATAACGTCTGTCCTAAGCTCATCAAAACCGATGATGTCATCAATAATTAATTCTGACGCAAGCTTATGAATGTTAATATTTTTTGCATATTCAGTCCGCTTTTTATTTATAAATTCCTGTCTTTCATGTTCAGGTAATTCCTGAATTTTATTAAAATACACAGCATTTACAGCAGCTTGTGGACCCATTACTGCAATCGAACCACTAGGCAGAGACAATACTGCGTCTGTTCCAAATGCAGGACCTGCCATTGCATATAAACC
This sequence comes from Bacillus solimangrovi, assembly GCF_001742425.1. Lineage (GTDB taxonomy): Bacteria > Bacillota > Bacilli > Bacillales > Bacillaceae_N > Bacillus_AV > Bacillus_AV solimangrovi. Next base: position 79,297 of record NZ_MJEH01000044.1, on the reverse strand, counting down.
TGCTCCATAGCACTTCCTCACAATGACACATATTTTCGGTACTGTTGCTTCTGATAATGCAGAGATCATCTTCGCCCCATGACGAATAATCCCACCCTGTTCTACCTTTGTTCCAATCATATATCCAGGTACATCTGATAAAAACAAAAGAGGTATACTATAAGCACTACAAATTTTAATAAATCTTGCCGCTTTATCTGGCGAATCAATAAACAATGTACCACCTTTAACCTTTGGTTGATTGGCAATAATACCTGTTACCTTACCTTCTATTCTGCAAAAACCAGTGATTAATTCAGGCGCAAATAATTTTTTATATTCAAACCAACTATCTTCATCAATCACTTGGTCAATAAGTTCGTACATATCAAATGGTTTGTTTTCGTTTTGTGGAATTATTTCTTCTATGTTTCTTCCAACAACAGGTTCTCGATTTTCCATTCCCAAAGGTTTTTCTGACCAATTTTGAGGCATATATTCAAGGTATTTTTGACAAGCTTCAATGGCTTCTTCCTCTGATTGAACGAGTACATCTCCTAGGCCACTTTTCATACAGTGCATCATCGCTCCACCCATTTCGTCCATCGTTGTTTTCTCACCTATGGCCATCTCAACCATTCTCGGTGAACCAAGATAAGCTGATGCATTCTTATCAACCATAATGACTAAGTCAGAAAAAGCAGGTACATACGCTGAACCAGCAGGAGAAGGACCAAAAAGAATACAAATTTGCGGAACTGTTCCCGACATTTGAACTTCATTGAAAAAAATCTTTCCACCTTGTCGCTTTCCTGGGAATACTTGAAGCTGTTCAGTTATACGTGCACCCGCCGAATCAATTAAATATAAGATCGGAACTTGTAATTCAATTGCCTTCTCTTGTATTCGTATATTTTTCTCTACTGATTTCGGTCCCCACGAACCAGCCTTAACTGTTGAATCAGCCGCAAGAAAGCAGACAACTCTTCCATTAATCTCTCCCATTCCAGTAATACAAGCATCTGCTGGTAATTCATGATCTTCCGAATTACTGAATAACCCATCTTCAACAATTGAACCTGAATCAAATAACTTCTCTAAACGTTTACGAACGAACATCTTACCTTTGCTTTGATTATGTTGATGATATTTTCCCTTTCCTCCTTTCACAATTCTTTCTTTTTCTTCTAAGTAGAAATTCATATCATCTCTCAACACATCTCCTCCTTACACTCGTTCATTCATTAATCATGATTACACAACAGTATAGCTGTACTGTCATTCCGTATGATAGCCATGTCTACACTCACTTTTATTGCAATAACTGTGCCAATATGACTGGCACACTAAAAAAACAATTTTTTAGCAATTACCAAAGCCTTTTCCCTAATTTATAGTTAAAGTCATATATCAAGATGATCCTTAAAATAGTGATAAAAAGTAGACAATTGCATACATTTCAAAACAACTGTCTACTTTTCGATACAACTTTATTGTAGATTGAACTAAAAAGGGAGAGGAGTGAATGATCATGAATGTTCGGCAATTCACTACGACCAATTACATTAATCTTTCACCACATGCTACGATTCGGAGCGTTCTTAAAACATTTATTGATCACAAGCAAGATATTGGTTGTGTAACAAAAAAGAAAAAACTGTTAGGAATCGTAACGAAATACTCAATCTATCGCGCATTATTAAATAACTGCTCTCTTGATTTTGAAATTGAACAAATCATGAAAAAAGATGTCATTACACTTCGCGTAACAGACAACTTATATAAGGCAAAAGATATTTTAACTGAGACAAACGTTAGTAATGCAGTCGTATTAGAAGAAAACAACGATGTATACGGAGTGATGACTAAAACTGATGTAATAAGGAGTTTCAATACTGGTAGTAAAAATGTTGAAAGTCGATTACGCACACTCATCGAAAACCTTCAAGATGCTGTCATTTCAGTTGATGAGCAGTTTCACATCACTGCATATAATCATGCAGCATTTGAATTATTTGAACTAAACACAGAAAAATTCATTAATAAACATATCGCTAACATCTATCCTTCTTTATATCAAGGGCTGAATCATTCAATCACTACTGGAGAAATTATTGAATTACAAGAAATCTCAATTGGTAGCTTCACTCTCATCGCCTCTTTTATCCCACTCAAAGAATTTGACATCATCTCTGGTGCTATGGTGGTATTACGTGATATTACATCATTTGAAAAAATTTCAAGTGAATTGGAATCAACGAAACAATTAGAGCAATTGTTAGACAGTGCCCTTGAGCTTGCATATGATGGAGTTGTTATTGTTGATAATGAAGGAACAATTACTAGAGCCAATCAAGGATTTGCTCAATTGTTTGATTACAAACAACCAGAAAAAATCTTTGGTCAATCACTTGAATTGATTGCCCCTGAAATATCCCAACAACATGATGGAGAAATTGAAGGAAAGCTTCTCCAGATAAACAATCAACCATGCATCTATACACAACGACCTATTCACCGAGACGATAATAAACTTGGTATGATTATTAAAATTATTTTCAAGCAACTAGATGTTTGGAAAGATTTATTTCATCATATGGAACAGCTTGAAAATGAAATTACATTTGTACAAGGAGAAATTCGTAGATTAACAAATAATAACCAACCGCTTTTCAAAACATTAACGGTATCACCACAAATGGAACATATTAAAGAAGAGGCTTATATTGCATCTAAATCTTCTCTATCTATTTTAATCACTGGTGAAAGTGGTACTGGAAAAGGTGTTTTAGCTGAAGATATTCATAACGCTTCTGAAAGAAATGGTGCTTTCATCAAAGTAAACTGCGCGGCTATTCCCCACGAATTATTAGAGTCCGAGTTTTTCGGGTATGTTGATGGGGCATTTACGGGGGCTAAAAGAGGGGGCAAACCTGGTAAATTTGAATTAGCCAATAATGGAACGTTGTTTCTTGATGAAATCGGAGATATGCCAATGGCTCTTCAAGCAAAGCTATTAAATGTACTGCAAGAAGGAGAATTTGAACGAGTCGGTGATACAAAAACGAGCAAAGTAGATGTACGTGTTCTCGCTGCTACAAATAAAAATTTAAAAAAACTTGTCGCTGAAAAAACATTCCGAGAGGATCTCTATTATCGTTTACATGTCATCCATATACACCTCCCACCATTATCAAAACGAAAAGATGATATCCCTATCCTTTGTCATCATTTCATTAAGAAAATTAACGAACGGACTAACAAAAATATCATCGGATTAACACCGAACACACTAAAAATTTTGAATAAGTTGAATTGGGAGGGAAACATTCGACAGTTAGAAAACTTAATGGAGCGTGCGATCCACTACTGCAATTCTACTTGGATTGAACCACAACATCTACCACTAGATGTGATAAATAACACACTAAACTTTGAGAACGATAATAAACTTTCAATTCAGCCTTCCACCGATAACGAAGAAACTGCAAATATACTTAACCGTAAAAAGCTTCTCGATTCAACAGATAAAAATACAATTATTGATGCACTTACAAAATCACAAGGCAATCGTACGAAGGCAGCCAAATTATTAGGAATAAGCCGTGCCACACTGTATAAAAAAATAAACAAATACAAGATTACAGAAACGTCAAACTTTACAACTTCATGAAAGCATAGATAAAACATTATACCACCTCCATTTATAATTGATAGCTAATTATTGTAAGAACGATCACTAATAAGGGCTGTTAGTAACCCTTCATTAACGAAGGAATTCTAACAGCCCTTTTCCGTCTATCATATTTCTTATTTTCGGTTTTCTTTCTCCTTTAAATAACGTAATTGATAAAAACGCTGAGCAAAATCTGTCACTTGCCTAGATAGCTGATAATTCATGCCTGCTCCAACCCCTATTCCTAATAATGGAATACCTTGGATTAATTTCTTACGTAAAGTAAGAATAAGTAATGCCTTAAAAAGCTGTCTAAGTGGTTGATCGAACCATGTTTCGTCAGTTAACCTTTCATCCCCAGTATAGAAATAATGTTCATCATCAAACTGCTCTAATTCATCTTTCAACTTCTCCCAACCTGCTCCTCGAAGTCGTTTTGGTAGCGCAGCCATATGAAACACTTTAAATGACATCATCATTTCAAATGGATTACTTACTTCATATCCATACGACATTGCAATTGTTTGAACTGAACGTAGATTCAACATTGCCATTAAAGGGAGATCAGCTCCAAGCGTAAGAATACCTCCACTACCAGTGATTCCCCCCTGTGCAAATGATAGAAGGCGTTGTTTAGCAATTCTCTGTTCAGCAAGATAAATAATTTGCGGTAAAGATAACTCCTTTAAATCATCTATTACCTTTATATCTTCATTGAAAAGTCTTGCTTCTGTTATGAGGTGGTTACGCTCTTCAATTTGAAATTGTGTATTTCGAATTATGGCATGCATATGGAATAACCATGAGTCTAGTTTTTCAAAAAGACGATTTTTAATTGATTCATCAATATTATTAAACGCTGTCATTATCCATTTGTCATATGTCCGTTCAAAATCTGTCGATTCATATTGCGATAATTGCTCTTCCCACACTGATAATTCTTCCAACACTTGCTGCTCTGTTTTCGTCCACTGCACCTATTAACACCTCCAGCTTAGGCTCTTTATCTATATTTTATCTTTTTTCCCCTTACTTTCCAAATTAAAAATGAAGTTATAGACCGCGAAAACCACTGTGCGTAGTTAATAGCTCAGTGGTTTTATTTATTTATATTTTTTATTTAACAATGGAAACTCTTAAGCATCATATATTATAAAACTTTAAGAATAGGTACATCTTTACGTTCCACTAATTCATTTTCAATTTGTCTCAACGACTTCCCATTCGTTTCAATCCCTTTTTCTTCTGCTAATTTTAGTGTATCTTTGTAATCTTCGACAGTATAGTAGGGATCATCGATTTCAAATGTTCCTTTTTTACGTAGCTCCATTATTTCTGACAATATTTGCTCTGCTGTATTGTCATCGAAATCGATTCCTAATTTATTTGCTTCACGATATAGACCAATCAATGCCCTGCCTTCTTCTATTTCTTTTTGTATTTCTTGTTCAGTATTTCCATCTGCGTCTACGTTAAAGGCGGTTAAAGTTCTTTCACGAAGTTCTTCTTCCGTTACGCCTCCATAAGCTTTAATACTAAAACCACGTATTCCAAGTAAACGGAAATAATCATCCTTACTTACTTCATTGCCTTCTGAATCAAAAATCCCACCTTTATCATCAAATTTTATTACTTTAACATCATTTGATGAGTTTCTTAAGCTGTCATTATCATTCATAGTAAGTGAAGACTCTTTAGAAATTTGAATTGCTTTATTGCTTAATTGACTGGAGGTGTCTTTATCATTTGCTGAAACGAAACCAGCGGTACTACCTATTGCGATTATTGAAACTAGTGCAGTCGTTATGATGAGTTTTTTCATAGTTAGTACTCCTTGTCATATGTTATAGGTTGGTTTGAATAATCTTCTGTTATTCTTTTTTTAGTTGTTTATTAGAGATATACCCTTATTTTCTCAAATGTTTGTAGCTCTCCTTTAATGTTAATTCACCTTAATTGTGTACTTTCATCACCTTTCAATTTATTATAATGTTCGTTTCTTAATATTCTCAGCTAATAATTATGAAGAATTCCTTAAGAAAAAAGAAAGAACTATTAACATCGGACGAATATATAATGTTGTCTTTGTAACTGAGTATACTATCCATTCCAAATACCATAAAAAAATAACCTTTTTCTATGTCATTTTGAAATAACATGAAAAAGGTTATTTTAAATTAGCTATTATTACATCATCACTGATGTTAAGAAGAAAACAAACATAATCCTATTATTGAGACATTTCTACAGTATCACGTGCAATCATAACTTCTTCATTCGTTGGTATTACAATAACCTTAACTGGCGAATGTGGATAACTGATAAATGCTTCTTTACCACGTAATCCTTCATTTAGAGAAGGATCCCAATACACACCCATGAACTCAAGACCTTGTAATACACGAGCACGAACAACATCACTATTTTCACCAACTCCAGCAGTGAAGATAATTGCATCTACACCACTCATACGAGCTGCATAAGAACCTATATATTTATGAATTCGATTACCGAACACTTCAAGTGCTAATGAGGCACGATCATTTCCTTCTTCTGCTTGAGATTCAATATCTCGTAAATCGCTAGAGAAACCTGATACAGCTAACATACCACTTTCTTTATTAAGCACATTTAACACTTCAGAAGCTGTTTTGTTCGTTTTATCCATAATAAATGGAATTAATGCTGGATCAATATTTCCGGAACGAGTTCCCATTGTAACACCTGCAAGTGGTGTGAAACCCATAGAAGTATCAATGGACTTTCCACCTTCAATTGCAGCAATACTTGCACCATTTCCTAAGTGACAAGATAGTAAACGCAAATGTTCTAAAGGTCGTCCAAGTAGTTCTGCTGCTCGTTGAGAAACATACTTATGCGACGTACCATGGAAACCATATTTACGGATACCATACTCTTTATAATATTGATATGGCAAGCTATATAAATAAGAACTTTCTGGCATTGTTTGATGGAAGGCCGTATCAAACACCGCTACGTGTGGCACATTAGGTAAAATCTCTTTAAATGAACGGATCCCAACTAAATTTGCAGGATTATGAAGTGGTGCAAGGCTTGAAAGTTCATCAATTGATTGCTCAACCTCTTCAGTGATTACAACAGAACGGTCAAATTTCTCTCCACCATGTACAACACGGTGACCCACACCGTCAATCTCATCAAATGAATTAATAATACCATTAGTAATTAATTTATCTAAAAGCATCTTAACTGCTACAGCATGATCAGGAATATCCGTTACATCCTTTTGCTTCTCTCCATCAACCTCAATACTAAAAACTGCATTTTCAAGACCGATACGCTCAACTAGCCCTTTAGTTAAAACATCTTCATTAGGCATATTAAATAATTGGAATTTCAATGATGAACTACCAGCGTTAATCGCTAAAATCTTCGTCATCGTATACCCCTCCTTGTGTATTAGTCGTTTAGAACCCTTAGTTATATAACAGATATATATATAATAATAAAAGTTAATAATGACATATTTTTAATGAAATTCTCTGTATTATTATCTTTTTAAAAAATAGTAATACAGATGAATAACACCCTCTCTATTTAACCATTCCAATTACTCTATTTCAAGCATAAATCACTTTGATAACGCTTTCGTGTTAAATTTATAATTTTCAGAATTACAGTAAATTCCCATAATTTCCTAAATAAATACCACACAAAAAACACACATATTTGAAAAGGAAAAGTAACTTCATTAAATTAACTTTCCCTATATGTGTGTGAATATTGTATGATTTATTTACGTGTCGAACCGATAAAAATTGTGAGACAAACTCTCAGTTTGGATACAAACTAATTATCACTAGTAAGCAGAAATTCTCACTATAAGATAGATTTACTTTATTTGTCCATGGAACCATTGTTCAATTTGTTTCATAATACTTTGCATCGCCATACGATTTGAAAAACTTGGCATTTCCGCCAACATTGCTTGTTTAGGTATTTTTACTTCTTCACCTTTTTTACGAATGATAAAAATACTCTTTGCATAATGTTCATTTTTAAACATTGTAAGTGGTAATTGTAATAACCCATAAATGACAGCATGTTTTTTTAGAAAAACATGCAATTGTTGCGCTTGCTCACTTTCGAATAGTGTATTAGGAACTAAAAATATTCCATAACCACCTTCTTTCATGTAATACAAGCTTTGTTCAATAAAAAGGTGATGTGCATATGAATGCCCTTCTAAAGCTTTCAACTCATATCTAGATGCTCCAACATCATCAGGATAAAAACCAATAGGTAGATCACTTACAACAACATCTACTGGATCAACCAATATAGGTTGTAAAGCATCTTGCATAAATAATTCGATCGGCTGTTGTTGTAAATTTGCATTTACATAGGCAATCTTCATCAATGTTTCATCGATCTCAACACCAGATGCAGAGATTGGTTTATTTAATTGATTTAACACAGCGGTCATAAGATTACTTGTTCCAACTGCGGGATCGAGTATAGAAATTGAGCTTTGTTCTTCTGTAAACTTATTCACAAGATAACCAATAAACAAAGAAACAGCATCTGGTGTCATTAGATGATTAGGTTGTGTTCCCTCTTTCATCCCCTTTAACACAGCAAGTTGAAATGCTTTACGAATGGTCTCTTTTTCATACTTCTCTAGCTTAATACTCTGGTATTGCTTCTCTAATCGCTTTGCAACAATTTCAGAAACATCTTGTAATATTGTCTGTTGAAACATATTCTCACCAGTTTCGGCTAATGCTTCTAAAAATGAAATATCTAATTCTGTTTGCAACGTATTTGCGGTTTCAGAAAACACCTCAAATAATTGCTCCATATTACGAAACTCTGCCATTAATAATTCCTCCTGCACACTCATTCCTTAGAAGAGTTTATCAGAAAACTACCTAAAGTGAAACTTACAACAATCGGAGTCATAGCATCAGTTGATTCGTGATAAAAAATTAGAACCTCGGTAGAAACACCAAGGTTCGAAGCTAGAAACATTATTGAGCTGCTTTTGCTGCTGAAAGAGCACTATCATAATCAGGATGATTCGTTGCTTCACTAACGTACTCTACATATGTAACCTTATCATTACTATCAATAACAAATACAGCACGAGCTAGAAGACGAAGTTCTTTAATTGCAACACCGTATGCTTCTCCAAATGACAGATCTCTGTGATCAGAAAGTGTTTGTACACTCTCAATCCCGTTTGATCCGCACCAACGCTTTTGAGCAAATGGAAGGTCAACACTAATTGTTAATACTTTTACATTATCAAGCTGGTCAGCAGCTTCATTGAATTTTCTTGTTTGTGCATCACATACACCTGTGTCAATTGAAGGGATTACACTAATTAAACGAACACTATCCTTTGAATCTGTTAATGTTACCTCAGATAAATCATTTGCAAGCACTTTAAAATCAGGTGCATGATCACCTACTTGTACTTCATTTCCAAGAAGAGTTACTGGGTTTTCCTTAAACGTTACATTTGCCATTTTATTGCCCCCTTAAATAAAATTTCTTACGTCCTTGTTTTTCACATTCTCATTAACTAATAAATTGACATTAACATGATCAATTTTCCACTACAATTACATTAGTAATATTAAATAATTCGAGAGAGAATTTCAACTATTCTCTCTATTATATCAAACAGTTTCAATCATTTTCTGATTTGAAGTCAAAACGTTTTTTTAATCACGAGAAGCACTACATCAACTACTTGCTAATGTAATTTTCATTTTGGAATAGTTAACATTAGTAGGCACATGATAAAACCGCCAAGATTTTAAATTGGCGGCTCATTTTGATCATCTTTTGGTTGCTTAACCTCTGTTTTTTGTTGTTCATTTTGCTGTTTATCTTTGTTACCATTTAGCATACTTTGGATTTTCTCGACCACTTGCGGTGCCAGATCAATTATTTTATCATATAAATGCGCAGTATCATTTAGAGGTACCATCTTAACTCCTGACTTTGAGACAATAAGGAAAGCAATTGGTGTAATTGATACTCCTCCACCACTTCCTCCACCAAATGGGTGAGAGGATCCGGAACTATACTGACTATGACTTTCTCCTTTAAATTCACTTCCACCTGCTGCAAAACCAAAGCCTACTTTAGAAACACTCAAAATGACACTACCATCAGGAGTTTCAACTGGATCACCAATAATTGTATTAACATCAATCATTTCTTTCAAGTTTTCCATTGCCGTAGTCATTAAACCTTGAATCGGATGCTCTGACATGTTGCTCTCCTCCTCTAACCGAACTTTTCCAATTTTTCATGATACGAATAGCTGCGCCTATAGCATGCCACACACGAAATGAAATGATACATGTTAATTCGGTTCTTGAGAAATTTTCTTGAAAATGTGGTGTAATTTGTAATATTGGTTTTACCTCTAGTTTTGTAAATTCACCTAAACAACCAACTATGAACCCTTTTAACGACCATAATCCACCTAAAAAAAAGCCTGTACTTGCTGCATCTCCAGAACCAAAAGCAGAATTCCATTCAAACTTAATAATTGACACTCGTGAAAAGAACCGTTTTATTATTGTATGTAAATTTGTAATCCGTTGAAGAAAATCTCTTATTTTCTCTATTTCCATTTTAATATCTTCTAACGTAATTTTTCGTTCTGTCTCATCAGTCGTTTCAGCTTCATTTCCTACCTTTCGTTCCTTTTCAATTATTAATGATGGAGAATTATTATCTGCCTTCATTAATGGTATTTCGTTTGTATAGGAAATAACCTTTAAAGCTTTAACCGTGATCCTTATGAAATCATCGTCTTGTGCATGTAACAAATACAACGTAATTGTAATCTTTGTACAAAGGAAAATGATTATAAGAATGCAGATTATAAGTGCTGTCCATGCCCACCACATTATGCACACCCCTTCTTCATCCATCATTTCCCCAACAATGAAAAATAAACCTATCTGCTAATATTGATAGGTTTATTCCGGAAATTATTCAACTAAATGTACGCATACATAGCATATTCTTCATAGTAGGAATTTGAAATCAGAATGTACTCATCCTATAATTTTCCCCTGTTAATTCTCCAACCCACTTCATCTTTTTACTTTCTCTCATGAATTACGAATGTATCTGCGATCTTATCATGCCAGCCTTGTTTTTTTCCTGAAAAAGCAATCCATATAAATCCAATAAACCAGACCGTCTTTGAAATAAATTTACCAACGACTTCTCGGAAAATAACGGTCAACCATGAAGGTGAATTACCATCTTTATCAATAACTTTTAAACCAACTATCATTTTTCCAAGCGTTTGTTGGTACCATTTTGTCATCAAAACAAGATAAGTATAACCAACTATCGCTGTTACAATTGCAATAACAGAAAAATCACTAACTTCCTCAACAGACCATCCACCTAACTTAAAAATCGGATAAACTATTAAACGATGTATACTACTAATCACAATTAAATCTATTCCATACGCCAATAATCTAATCCAAAAACCAGCATACCAAATATTTCTCATGTTCTTTAGATCTTCAGTCACAGGGGCTTGCTGTTCATTCATTTCATCCATAGTTATATCCATTTCAAATCCCCCTTTATTTAGTATACAAATACATCAATCGAGGAGCATTCGGTTGAGTAAACAACTGTAATAGTTCAAGATCAGTATTTTGTCGTATTATTTTATTAGCTGAAACAGAAAAAAGAGACCCAAAACTAAAGTCATCAGTATATTGTACTACTTTAACATCACCAAGCTCTTCGTCATTTTTCATAGCATCAACAACGTCATCAAAATAACCGTACTGATCAATTAAGTTAAGCTCTAACGCTTGTCTACCATCATAAATTCGACCATCAGCAATTTCTCTAACTTCCTGTTTGGTCAGATCTCTTCCTTCTGCAATGACATTAACAAAACCTTGATACGAATTATTAACCATTGATTGTAAAATTTCTCTCTCTTGCTCACTCATTTCACGATATGGTGATAAAAGATCTTTATATTGACCACTCTTAACCGTCTGAATTTCAACACCTAGTTTTTCAGCTAATTCACTATAGTTCATCCCTTGCATAATTACGCCTAAAGAACCTGTTAACGTTTCTGCACTAGCAAAAATTTTATCAGCTGGAGTCGCGATATAGTATCCACCAGATGCTGCAATTGAACCCATTGATACGTAAAGTGGCTTATTATGCTCCTCCTTAAACGTTGTCAGCTTATGATGAATTTCTGCGCTTTCTGCAACACCTCCACCTGGTGAATTAACCCGAAGGATAACCCCTTTAACCGAATCATCCTCACCTGCTTTTTCAATCATTTTCAGAAATTGACGATGGTTATACTGAGGTGAGGTGAACATCGATTCAACATCACCTGAATCTACTATCGCTCCATTTACATCTAATACGACAATTTTACCTAAATTAGTTCCATTTTTAATAATCTTCTCTGAGAAATTCGTTTCTTCTGATGTAAATAAATTATTATCTAATCCCCTAATTTGATCTGTTGTTTGAGAAGTAAACACTCCTGCAACAGTAGACATTAAAAACAAGATAATTGCTGCACCTAAAGCCAACCACCTTTTTTTACTCACTTTTAACAACTCCTTTCAATTCCAATATTACTACGATATAAGGGACAAAGTTGTTTCATATATAGAGATAAAAAAACAATTCTTTACGTTTTTGAAGCGATTACAGATTTTCTACGCAAATTTTGATACACTAATGTCAATAATTCTAATGTTATTGTAGCTTACAACTTAAGGAGGATTTTCATGCCAGATCGTAAGAATATATTCTTTTATTATGAAAAACATAAATATAATAGCAAAGTAGATGTACTTAAAAAGTTAGCGACAGAACAAGATTTTATAGTTGTTGAAAAATCAACAGATGCAAATATTATCGCAAGCATTGGTGGTGATAATACATTTTTACAAGCAGTAAGAAAGACTGGATTCAGACAAGACTGTTTATATGCAGGAATTTCTGTCAATAACAAAAATTACTTTTATTGTGATTTTGATATTAGTGATACAGATAAATTAATTGAAACAATGAAGAATGAGCAATTCGAAATTCGTCGATATCCTACTATCAACGTTACAATTGATAATGAAACTTCATTCCATTGTTTAAATGAACTAAGTGTCCGCTCTTCCATTATTAAAACGTTTGTACTTGAGGTTCATATCGATGATTTACACTTTGAAACCTTTAGAGGTGATGGATTAATTGTATCTACACCTACTGGAAGTACAGCATATAATAAATCAGTAAATGGTTCAGTTGTTGATCCGATGCTACCAAGTATTCAAGTAAGCGAACTTGCTTCATTAAATAATAATCGCTATCGAACACTTGGGTCTTCATTTATTTTAAGTGGAAAACGCAAGTTAACATTAGAAATCCTTCAAGATGGCAATGATTATCCTGTTATCGGTTTAGACAATGAAGCGCTAAGTATTCAAAACGTTAAACGTATAGATATTGAATTAAATGATACGATTATTAAAACGATTAAACTTAAGGATAATTCGTTTTGGCATAAAGTGCAGCGTACATTCTTATAGAGGGAGATTCATAACTACGAACACCGTACGTCTAAACAGACAGTACGGTGTTTCCATAACATCAATAGCTGAGTTAGGTAACTTTGTTAGATAACTCTTCGCGACGATACATTATTGTCCCATCAACAACTGTTAGCTCAACTTTTGTTTCAAGAATTTCTTCATGTTTAATCTGAAATAAATCTTTATTCAACACAGTAAAATCAGCATCAAAGCCTACTTCAATTTTGCCTCGTTGTTCTTCTAAACCAATTGCATAAGCACTTCCAGCTGTAAACAGTTGAATCGCCTCAAACATCGTTAAACATTGTTCTTGACCATAAGTAAGCTCTGGTCTTTCAGGATGAGCACGAGTGACTGCTGCAAAAATACCTAATAATGGGTTAACCTCTTCAATAGGAGCGTCCGAACCCCCAGCACAGTGAATGCCCTCCTTAAGTAATGTCTTCCACGCGTATGAGTAAGTCATTCTCTCTTTACCTAACCTTTCTACAACCCATGGAAAATCAGATGAGGTGAACGTTGGTTGAATATCAAATATGACAGGAAGTAACTTCACTCTATCAATTAGATCTTTTCTCATAATTTGTCCGTGTATAAGACGATCTCGTCCACCAGCTACTGGAGGAAACTTTTCCATTGCTTCAATCGTATATTGTGCAGCAAGATCACCAATTGCATGAACAGCAACATTCATCTTATACTGACGAGCTTGTTTGAACAATTCATGCAACGCTTCTACGGAATGAATTGAAAGGCCAGACGTTTCAGGTGCATCACTATATGGTTCACTTAATAAAGCTGTACGACCTCCCAACGCTCCATCTGAGAAAATCTTCATTGCCCCAAACTCAATGAATTCATTTTGCATACTACGAATATCATTAGCTGCTCGATAATCATCAACTACACTATGGTGCACGAGTAAATGTGCTCTAAATTTAATATTTTCCCCATCTATAACGTCAATAAAGCTTTGTGCAGTTCTACGAAATCCTCCATAATAGCTTAAGTCCTCAGTGTGTCCACCAGTTAATCCTAACCTATGCAAATCCTTAACTGACACGGTTAAAGCACGTTTTAATTCCTGGATACTTATCGGTGGTATCACATTTTTAACAAGTTCTTGCGCTTGATCCAACAGATACCCTGTTGCTTCACCTAACTCATCTCTAACAATTGCTCCACCATTTGGATCAGCTGTTTCTCTCGTTATACCTGCAATCTCTAATGCCCTTGAATTAGCTATTAGAGCATGCCTACACACTCTCTTTAAGATCATCGGGTTATTTGGTGCTATTTCATCCAACTCTGTACGATGAAAAATTTTTCGGTCTGGAAGAGAATTTTCATTCCATCCCTCTCCAATTATCCATTCTCCTTCTTTAGCATGGGACACCTTCTCCATTATCGCTTTTTTCATTTTCTGTGAAGTTCGATATTCTGATAAATCTAATCTTAATAGCTTCTCACCATGCCCAATCAAATGCATGTGACTATCAACAAACCCTGGATAAAGCACATGATTGTTCAAATCAACTTTTTGTATATAATCATTTTCGAATCTTTTTTCTAACTCAGAGACAGTACCAATAGCTTTTATTACTCCGCCATCTACATAAATAGCTTCTACTATTTCTCCTTCATTACGCATTGTATAAATTGTTCCATTATGCCATAATGTCCCCATTTTATCTCTCCTAGTTTTTATTTATATAGAACAGCATATAAACTCTAATTTAAGTAGCTCAACCGTATCACAACTTAATATTTTGTTCAAAATAAGTCTATTATTTATTTAATCATGCATCACTTGTATAATAAACTCAACTTCATGAGAAGCGCACAAAACAAGTTATCAAATTTCAATTATAAAAAGCCCTTGAGCAAAATTTGCTTCAAGGACTTTCTCACTTTATGCTTGTTTTGCTAGTTCACGTTGACGAAGCTCCACTCTACGAATTTTTCCAGATGTTGTTTTAGGTAACTCATCTAAAAATTCAATTTTTCTTGGATATTTATATGGTGCTGTTAATTCTTTTACATGGTCTTGTAATTGTTGGACATAGCCTTCAGAAGTTGGTTCAATGCCATCCCTTAATACGATAAAAGCTTTAACGACTGTTCCCCTAACCTCATCAGGGCTACCTACGACTGCACATTCTTTAACATCAGGATGTTTTACGAGCGCATCTTCTACTTCAAACGGTCCTATTGTATAACCAGAGCTAATAATAATATCATCGCCTCGACCTTCAAACCAGAAATAACCATCTTCATCCTTACTCGCTTTATCCCCAGTGATGTAATAATCGCCACGATATTGCATTGCTGTACGTTCTGGATCTTTATAATAATGCTTGAACAAAGCAGGGGTATTTTTGTGAACAGCAATGTCACCTACTTCCCCCACTCCCACTGGATTCCCACTTTCATCAATAATGTCAACTTGATTACCTGGAGTTGGTTTACCCATTGATCCTGATTTTACTTCCATACCCTCTAAAATACCGACTAGTAATGTATTCTCAGTCTGTCCATACCCATCACGTACTGTTACGTTAAAATATTTACGGAACGTATCAATCACTTCTCTATTCAATGGCTCCCCTGCAGAAACAGCACTCTTAAGTTTTTTAAGTCTATAACTGGACAGATTATCAGCCTTCGCCATAACACGATATTCCGTAGGTGTACAACATAACACATTCACTTCATTATCCTGAAGAAGTTGTAAATATTTATTCGCATCAAATTTACCATTGTATACAAAACCAGTTGCTCCTGAACCTAAAACAGATACGAACGGACTCCAAATCCACTTCTGCCACCCAGGAGCAGCTGTCGCCCAAACCTTATCACCTTCATCAATATTCAACCAACCTTTTGCGGCTGTACGCAAGTGTGCAAATGCCCAACCATGTGTATGCACAACACCTTTTGGATTCCCTGTCGTACCTGAAGTATATGATAAAAATGCCATATCATCGCGGTTTGTGTCTGCCTTGTCCAGATGATCACTTTCATTTTCCATCAACAAATCTAAATTGTGCCATCCATCGCTATCTCCACCGATAATGAACTTGTGATTTAATTCCATATCACTTAGTTCATTAAATTCACCTACAAACGGCTTATAACAAATTACTCCCTTAATCTCACCGTGATTGATTCGATAGCGCAAATCTTTTGCACGTAACATTTCTGAACCTGGACTTACAACTATACCTGCCTTAATACATCCAAGATATACAGCATATGCTTCAACTAAACGCGGTAGTACAATAACCGCTTTATCCCCTTTTTTTAACCCATTACTTAATAAAGCGTTTCCAATTTTATTTGCTTTTTTCATTAATTCAACATATGTAATTTCAGCTTTATCTCCAGTCTCGTTTTCCCATACGATTGCTTTTTTACTTTCATCATTTGCAAAACGTTCTACTTCTTCAATTAAGTTGTACTTTTCTGGTGCAATCAAATTCTCCCTGTCCATTTATTTCTCCCCCTAATAAATATATTTACTGCTTATCCTCAATTGAACAACCGCTCATTTTTAAGGTGCAAAGCCGCTTCGTGGAGCATATCTATTTTAATTATACAAAAGAATGTAAATTTTTCAAATATTCTTTTTAATACAAGTATAATTCCTTTAAATGTTATGTTCACAATATTCACATGTAAATAGCCCCCTCAGATTCACTGAGAGGGCATATCCATCAATATATAGTTGTCATATTTATTGTTGTCCATATCCGCCCATTTGCTGTTCAGCCATTTGAACGAGACGTTTTGTAATTTCTCCACCAACCGATCCGTTAGCACGAGAAGTTGAGTCTGGACCAAGTTGAACACCAAATTCTTGAGCGATTTCGTATTTCATTTGGTCAATTGCTTGCTGTACGCCAGGAACTACTAATTGATTTGAATTTCCTTGTGCCATGTTGTTTCACCTCCTTTTGTGTTCATAGAATGTGACTAAAGAGGTGAAACCATACACATTTACAACGTGGTAATTGTTTCAATCCGTTCCTAACGCTTACAGTAAGTCATCAAATTGATGTTCTTCAGCTTCTTTAACTGTTAAATCAATAAATTCTGTTCTTTCAACTACTTCTTGAACTAAACTGTCAATATCCAATTTTGACTCATAACGATTTATCGCTTCTCGTTTAGGTTTTGTTTTTGGTGCAGACGGTAAAAAGATTGTGCAACAATCTTCATATGGACGTATAGAAATGTCATACGTATCAATTTCTTGAGCAATGTCAATGATATCTAACTTATCCATCGACATTAGCGGACGTAATACAGGGTAGTTTGTAACCTCATTAATTGTATGCATACTATCTAACGTTTGACTTGCTACTTGTCCAACACTTTCTCCTGTTGCGATAGCTAGAGCATCATTTCTTTTAGCAAGCTCCTCTGTAATTCTAAGCATCATACGACGTAAAGCTGTCATTGAGTAGCTATCAGGAATTTCTCGATGTAACGTTTGTTGTAGTTCAGTAAATGGCACAACATGTAATCGCACTCTTCCTCCATAGCGTGTTAATTTTTTAGCTAAGTCGATAACTTTTTGTTTGGCACGTTCACTCGTATATGGAGGACTATGAAAATGTACAGCCTCAATTCGAACGCCACGCTTCATCGTCAAATATCCTGCTACAGGACTATCGATCCCACCTGATAACATAAGCATTGCTTTCCCACTCGTACCAACTGGAAGCCCTCCGGCACCCTGTTCAGTTAAACATGTAATATAACACCCTTGTTGAATCACTTCCACTTTCACAGTTACATCAGGATTGTGAACGTCTACTTTAAGACCTTCACAATTACGTAGTAAGTGTCCCCCAACTTCATGATTTAATTTTTGGGATCCTACTGGAAATGTCTTATCAGAACGCTTTGATTCAACTTTAAATGTAATTTCTTCTTCTTTCTTTGCTTCAAGTAGTGCTACTAGTGCACCTGCTTGTATATCTTCTAGTACCTTTTCCGTTCTCAACCCGAGACTTAAAGATTGAATACCAAAAACTTGTTTTAAACGATCGAAAACAGGTCGATAGCTGACACCATTTAGTTCCACAAACATCCTGTCGAATGCTTTTCTAATTTTCACTTCTTCAAATTCTTTTAAAGCAAATTTCACATTTGTTTGAAGTCGATTTGTAAATTTCGATCGATTCTTCCCTTTTAACGCCATTTCTCCATAACGAATAATAATATGATTAAAGTTCATAACAATTACCTCATAACTTTTTGTAATTTTGGCAAGACACTATTAAGAGCATTAAGAAACTCTATTATGTCTTCTTTTGTTGTATCAAATGACATAGATACACGGATCGCGCTTGTTGCTCGTTCTGTTCCTAAGCCTGCTGCTAATAACACTTTACTTGCATCAACAAGCTTAGATGAACATGCTGATTTTGTAGAAACATATATATCGAATTTTTCCAACGAATGAATAAGCACCTCAGGTTTAATTCCGACTGCTGAGAAATTGACAATATGGGGTGCACTATCTTCTGTTGGAGTATTAACAATAATACCATCCATCTTATTTAACGATTCCATCAATTGCAACTTTAGTTGTCCAATCGTACTTAAACAGGATTCAGCTTGTTGAAAAGAAAGTCTTAATGCCTTAGTTATAGCTGCAACAGCTGGTAAATTCTCTGTACCAGCACGTACTTTCAATTCCTGCTCTCCTCCTGTAAACAAAGAGGATAGACGTACACCTTCCCTTACATATAATATACCTGAACCTTTCACACCATGAATCTTATGTCCACTAATCGTACACAAGTCAACATTATGCAACTTTAATGGAACTTTCGATAACCCTTGTACATGATCAACATGGAAAAACACTTTTGGATAGTATTTTAATAGTTTAGCGATTTCAAATATCGGTTGAACCGTACCTAATTCATTGTTCACATGCATGATTGACACAAGAATTGTATCATTACGAATTGCCGACTCAAGCTCCTGAATAGAAACGAGCCCCTTTTCATTGACTGGCAAATATGTGACATCAAATCCTAATGATTCAAGTTGTTGGAAGCTTTCATAAACTGATGGGTGTTCGATTTCTGTCGTAATTAGATGCTTTCCTCTTGATTGATGTTCAAGAGCTATACCCTTTATAGCAATATTATTCCCTTCAGTTCCTCCCGAAGTAAAAACAACTTCACTTGGCTTAACTTGTAGTAGGTCTGCACACCGGTTGCGTGACTGTAATAATAATTGCTCTGAGGTACCTCCCAAACCATGAACAGACGATGGGTTTGCAAAATATTTATCTGCAACAGTTTGATAAGTTTGTAGTACCTCTTTATATGGTTTAGTTGTGGCACTATTGTCTAAGTAAATCATACTTATATCTCCCTATATATAGCATTACTTGCAACTTTCAATCCTTTTATCAGTCACAAAAATTTACATACATGTACAACGTTCATGATGAAAACCCTATTGTAGAGGTTATCATTAATCATACATTGAAGGTTAATTGAACCATCAATATTTCTATACAAAACATGCCTACCTAATTAAATGGTTCCTTTTAAAAACAAAAACACTTATTATCAACCTTCTTAATCATAATAACGAATAATAATTAATTTCAACAATTAATGCAAACTTATTCTTATTCCATTATTAAGAAATTAAACAATTAAACATTTTTATGAAAAAATACAATATTTTCTCACAACATCTTAAAACAAATAAAATTATATTTAAAAAATTTTAACGTTTTTTATTTATATTAACTTTAATTTCGAATGGGTCAACAACATTGATTAATTAAGTTTTTTGCAATTATTTATGAATCTTTAAAATTTATTTAATATTTAAACTTTTTTGCAATATAACTTTATTCTAGGTTTTTATGTTAGGATGTTACCGTATTTATTTAGAGTTATCACAATATTACAACATTGAAACCACAGGAGGAACTTAACAATGAAAGAAACTATTTCCACAAAACAGATATTTGTGATCGGGCTTATGTTATTTGCTCTCTTCTTAGGAGCTGGAAACATGATTTTCCCTCCATCACTAGGTCAAGCAGCAGGAACAAATATTTGGATAGCAACGTTAGGGTTCCTAGTTACAGGTGTAGGCTTACCTTTACTTGGTGTAACAGCAATTGCATTATCTGGAGGAGACCTTGGCACACTTGCTAGTCGTGTTAATCCTAAATTTGCTGTTATTTTCTCTATTGTAATGTATTTAGCGATTGGTCCATTTTTCGGTATTCCACGTACTGGGACTGTTGCCTTTGAAATTGGTGTGACACCATTTTTACCAGAATCTATGAGCACAACTGGAATGCCATTGTTTATTTACACAATTGTTTTCTTTGGAATTACATTCCTACTTTCACTTAACCCATCTAAGTTAGTAGACCGTATTGGTAAAATCCTTACACCTCTACTTATTTTAATACTAGGTGGATTAGCAATTAAAACTGTAGTAACACCTATGGGTCCTATCGGTGAACCGAGCGAAACCTATGCTTCTGGTGCATTTTTCAAAGGATTTCTTGAAGGTTACTTAACAATGGATACAATTGGAGCGCTTGTATTTGGTATTGTCGTTATCAATGCAATCAAAGATCAAGGTATAACTGATCGTAAAGTTCTTGCATCTGCAACGATCAAAGCTGGTTTCATAGCAGCAGCCGGTCTTGCATTGGTTTATTTATCTCTAGCATATTTAGGAGCAACAAGCATTAGTGTGATTGGTGCTGCAGACAACGGAGGAGCGATATTATCTGGTTCAGCTACACACCTATTTGGTTCAGCCGGAACAATCATTCTCGGACTTGCGATTACGTTTGCATGTTTGACAACATCAGTTGGTCTTGTTTCAGCTTCTGGTGAGTATTTCTCAAAGATTTTCCCAAAATTATCTTATCCTTTAATTGTCGGAATTCTTTCCATTTTCAGCATGATCGTTGCAAATGTAGGCTTAACACAATTAATTAACATTTCATTACCTGTATTAATTGCAATTTATCCTTTAGCGATCGTTTTAATTATTCTTTCTTTCCTTCACAACAAGTTTCATGGTTATCGTGAAGTGTATGCTGGAGGACTCATTGGCTCAGGATTAATTAGTATCATTGACGCTATGAATATTGCTGGCATGCAATTAACTCGTTTAAATGACGTATTAGGGAGTATCCTACCTCTTTATAACCAAGGTGTTGGTTGGTTATTTCCAGCAATTATCGGTTCTATAATTGGTTTCGTCATCGCTACACTCCAAGGTAGCTCAAAACGAGAAACAGAAGTTAATCCTTCTTCTCACTCACCTTCATAACAATAAACACAGTTAGCGAGAAGGTTTTAATCACCTACTGAAGAAACAATGTCTATATTATATTGAGTACATTACAAAAAAGTGTCAGCGATTTTTTCGCTGACACTTTTTCATTTCATTATTCTATTTCTAACACTTCCATTAACTTATCAATCGATACAACACCATCATGAATATATGCAGAAACTAGGTTTTCTGTAATCACTTTTGTTCCGATTTCAAAATCTGTTTCAATGTTGTCTTCAATCTGTCCAATTTGAGTGTCTTTATTAGACATTGTTAGCTTCCGTTCACTTATTTCTAGCTCTTCAATTGCAGTAACCCTTTCTTTCACTAACATTACTTCATTCGTTCCAGAACGTTCAGTGATTATGATAACCCCTACAACTGACCATATTAATAACGATAAAGAGGATAATACGTAAAGGAGAATTTTTTTCATCACTCTTCTCCTTTACTTACAAATCGCATTTCCTCTACTTTCAACCACTCATTAACATTTTCTATAGCATTTTCATCGATTTCCTCTAGTGCTTCAGCCGCTTGTTCCAATGAAAGATCGTACTGGCAACTTCTAAACGATTGTTCGGCTTCTATTAATTTTGCAGCGATAAATGGATAGCTGTTACGATATCGATTTCCATATTGGATAAGCTTTTCAGATAATAATGCATTTTCTAGCATACGATTTAACTCGTTGTACACACCATTTACATTATCATTCGCTTCTTTAAGTAAACGATGGATTGTAGCCATATCTAACGGTTTTTCTTCTAACTTATAAGCAACAGATTGAATGCTACCACTCGCATCAGTTATCTGTGACCAAAATTGTTTTGGCACTCCAGGTAAAGTACTTTTCTTTACTAAACGATTTGTTTCCAATAATTTAACTCGCATCTCTTGAATTTGATTGCGTGCTTCTAGTTCATCTTTGCGCAAAGTTTGAAGAGTATCCCTAAAGGTTGCATGTGTTTCCATTATTTCTTTTACTTTTTCAGTTATCTTCTCTAATTCTTTTCTAATTTGTGTTGCAGGAGCATTGTTCTCTTTCATTCGAAGGATGGTGTCTTCGTATTTTCGAAGCATATGATTCAATTCTGTTTCTAATCGATGCTGTGTTTCTAAGTCCTTCTCAGTAAGCTGGTAAGATAATTGCACAAATTCAGTCTCTTCTTTCGTAATTGCAATTTCTTCTCTCAATTGGTGAAGAAGCGGTTCCACATGTGGCGCTTCTTTATCAATAATTTGCTTAGAAATAACTTCTTTCTCTAATGCATCATACATCTCTTCAATAACTTCTTTAATATCAAATATTTCGTCTTTCACCTTGTCTATTTCGGCTTTTTCTATAAACTTCTGATGTTCTGCCAATTCCTCTTCAATCTTCTCTAGTTCTGTTTCAATTGGTAGATGAGATAAAACATACTCTTGTCCTTGCATTTCAGCAATACCTGAACGTAATTCTTGAATTTGAGCTGGGATATAGTTCTGACAATCTGCTAATAACTCAGGTACAAGATCCGACTTTTCTTCAATGTCAATCAATTCATTTTTAATATTCAGAACAGTTTCTCTCGCCTCAAAGTAATTCCCATCAACTGTCTGCTGATCAACAATAGCAAATTGTTTTTCAACATTTTCTATCATGGCTTCTATGTACGACTCAGCCTTCCCAAACGTATGGCGTTCAGTAAGAAGACGTTTTTTTACTTGTTTGACAGTTTGCCGTAACCCTTCAACATCAACTCGATTTTGTTGTTCACTTCCAAGTAAGTCTTGAAGCTCACTTAACAGCAACTTAATTTGTTCCTCAATCTCTTGAAGATCCTCATTTGTCTCTTGATTAATTTTCTTAGCTCTAGTAAACCGAAATTTCTCAGCAGCTTCTTCTGCATCAAAAAGCCTTTCTTCTACATCTGGGAATTTTCGCGTCACAATATCATCCCAGGTATTGCGCCAGCTTTCAAACTTCTCTTCGGCTTGACCGGTTAAATTCAGCTCTTTTACTCTTGAAATTTCTTCTGTCACAGGCCTGTTCATAATTTCAACTTTCCACGATTCCAACCGGGCAACTTCATTATATACCCGTTTTCTCATGATTAAAGTGTATGTAATTAAGCCAAGCGAGAGAATAATGAGCCCGATTACATATTCCATACAATAGCACCCTTCTCATCAATGTTCTCTATCAATATTCCCCTTTTTTCGTCATGGGAAAATAAAACATCTCATTAAATATCGTCATTTTTTCAAAACCTTTAATATACATAAGAGATACTTAATAATACTATGAAATTTAAAATTTCAACTTTTATTCTCATATAAAGATTATGTATATATATAGCAATAATTTTATGATACCATGTAATCAATATTTATGACCAAAATTTTTCAAAAAAGTTAATGAATAATTCAATTGAAATAGGAGGAGCTATTTATGAAGCGTGATGGTCATATTCACACACCTTTTTGTCCACATGGAAGTACCGACTCATTAGACGCATATATTGAACAAGCGATACGTGATGGATTTACAGAAATCACATTTACTGAACACGCCCCTCTACCGAACGGTTTTGTTGATCCAACACCGA
Source organism: Bacillus solimangrovi (assembly GCF_001742425.1). Classification (GTDB taxonomy): domain Bacteria; phylum Bacillota; class Bacilli; order Bacillales; family Bacillaceae_N; genus Bacillus_AV; species Bacillus_AV solimangrovi. The sequence continues at coordinate 55,097 of NZ_MJEH01000044.1, read as the reverse complement.
ACAAAGATAGTGGCATGCCTTTTGAAAACTTACCTCTATATTTTGAAGCGATATCAAAAATGAAGGAAAAGTATAAAAAACATATTCGTATCAACAGAGGTTTAGAAATTGATTACATAGAGGGGTATGAATATGAAACTACTTCATTTTTGAATAAATATGGACCTTTATTAGATGATGCAATTTTATCTGTACATTTTCTCAAAAATGAAAGTACTTATTATTGTCTTGACTTCAGTGACACACACTTTGAAGAAATCATCCAATCATTCGGGTCGATTGAAAAAACATATGAATGCTATTACAACACGGTACTACGGTCAATAGAAGCAAACCTTGGGACTTATAAACCGAGACGTATTGGACACATCACATTAATAAGAAAATTCCAGAAGAAATTCCCTTGTAGCAATCCTTTTACTGAACTACTAGAAAATATTTTACACGCAACGAAAAATGCAGAACTACAACTTGATTATAATGCTGCAGGCTTAAGGAAACCGTTGTGCAAACAAACTTATCCTTCTAAACAGCTTGTTCAACGTGCAATGCAATTGAATATACCACTTATATACGGCTCTGATGCTCATATTTCATCAGACGTTGGTAAACAATATCAACTTCTCCAAACACAACTACAAGCCAATTGAGTGAGACTTCACTCTACTTAGCTTGTAGTTGTAATGGTTCTAACAATTGTAAGGAATCAATCCACTGTTCAATTTGTCGACTATACCGCTCAACAAAGTAGCCTTCAACGGGTTGCAGATATAGAACCTCAGATAGATATCTTGGATATAAAAATGGCATCATTAACATTCCTTTGAACTGAATCACCGCATGCTCGGTCGGGATGTTCATACATTCTCCCAGTTCAATCCCCTTAGTAAAAACTTGTTGAATGTAATAAGTCTCTTTCTTTAAGTAGGTTGACATCATTTCTCGTACGAGCATTGAATCTAAAGTCATTTCTCGATATACGAAACTCGTCAATTGAATATGTTGTTGCTGAAAATTTAAAATATGTTGACCTATTTGTTTTAAACAATAAAGTGGTGATACACTTATCTGCTCTTCAACAATCTTATTCAATAGTGCCAAATACGGCTCATAAAATTGCAACAATAAATTCTCAAGTAAACCTTTCTTCCCTCCAAAATAATACGAGATCAACGCAGGGTTTACATCTGCTTGCTTTGCTATCTCCCTTATCGATGATCCTTGATACCCTTTTGCATTAAATAACGAGACAGCCGCTTCCAACACTTTATCCTTTGTTTCCATCTTATCTCTCCTCGTTATACAATCCATCTTTCCTCTTTTTTCGTGCTATGATAAATATATCCTTCAAATTTTGATCGACATTTCTAGTGTCGAAACGCAGATTCTGATAAAATACGGTTGATTTCAATTATGAAAGTAGGGATTAAACATGTTTAACGTCGAAACTTATAATCAATCTAAGGAAAAGAATTACGAATTAGTCATCAACCAATTAAAAGCGCTGATAGAAGGAGAAACAAATTTTATCGCTAACCTTTCCAACGCCTCTGCGCTTCTAAACCAGTTTCTTGACCGAATTAACTGGGTTGGCTTTTATCTAATGGAGGACGGTGAACTCGTATTAGGGCCATTCCAAGGCCTACCTGCGTGCATACGCATTCCAGTGGGAAAAGGAGTATGTGGAACAGCAGTAAGTGAGCGACGCACTCAACGTATCGCTAATGTTCATGAATTTGCCGGTCATATTGCATGTGACGCTGCAACAAATTCAGAAATTGTTGTCCCTATCATAAAAGACAACCGTGTCATCGGTGTGCTTGATATCGATAGTCCAGAGAAGGATAGATTTGATGAGGTTGATCAAAAGTTCCTTCAATTATTCGTTGATGAACTTATAAAATAATGATTTGTACGTAAATAATAAAAATAATCGAGTCTTTATACTCACGTAAATTGAATTTCCTACAACTCACCATTAATAATCTGCTGGATAATCAAAGTAAAAAAGCTCAATCATCGATTGAGCTTTTTTATCACAATTAAAACTACAAATTAGTTTTATGAATAATTACTTTATTCTTACCAGTTCTCTTCGCTTCATATAACGCCTCATCTGCACGATTAAATAAGCTCTTTACCGAATCTTTCCTTTTACGACTCCAGTAAGCCACCCCACAAGATATCGTTATTTTCGGTTCGGTATCTTCTGGTACACTCTTTACAAGCCTTTTCGCAACATCTATACCTTCTTCTAAACTAAGAAGAGGTAAGTAAACAGCCAATTCTTCTCCTCCCCAACGAGAAGCGATGTCATCTTTTCTAATATTACTTCTAATTAGCTCTGCAACTTGGATAATGATTTCATCACCAACTTGATGACCGAATGTATCATTAATTAACTTAAAATTATCTATATCAATTAAAAGGAACGTTCCTTGGTGGTCAGTATCCATAGCTTTTTGGATATAATCATCTAAAAAGTTACGTGAATATAGCTTTGTTAAATAATCAGTTATTACCATTTCTTCTAACTTCTCACGCAACATAGAATTAACAAAAGCTAACGTTGAGTGATGTACTAACGACTCTAGTAATTTAAATTTTTCAAATGTAAAAAAGTAAGGATGTTTGTGGAACGCAATGATACCACCCTTTAATTCACCGCTTTGCACCATAGGTACTACAAGTAAAGAACGATAAGGCCGACAAGATACAAGGTCATCATTTTCTAAATCACTAATAAATAGAGAGTCTTTGTTCTCTCGAATTCGTTCAACTAAAGAATGCAATATAACTCTAGCTGCGGGTGTCTTAAAAAATGACGTACTTCCCTCTAACAACTGTGCTTCATCACCATTTGGGAACATAAAGAAACCAACCTCTTGAGCTCCGAATGAATTAACAATTTGCTCCTTCATAAATTGAACAGTATCGAATAAGCGAAGGTTTGAATTCAATCGATGTGAAGTCTTGTTAATTAAACGTAAATCGTCAATTAACTGTTTAGATTGTTGATATAGTTGTGCATTTTCTAACGCATTACCTGCAGTATTAGCTAATAATTCTACAAAATCAACTTCTTGTTTTGTAAACATAATTGCGTTCGGTGCCATCACTTGCAAAACCCCATAAATACCTTGTTTACCTTTAAGAGGGGCATATAAAACAGACCTATCTTCCAATAAGCGATCTTCAAATTGTACATGGCCTGTTAGGTATGCTTGTGTTGCTGAATGACTAATAGTTGACCCATCATACTGTAATCCTTTAACTGGAAGATCCCCAAGTTCCTCTGTGTCTTGAGACATTAGTAAATAGTTCTCAAATGATGGGTATACCTTTTCTAACGTATGAATAATCTCACGAAGTACGTCCTTGATATTCATCGATGAGTGAAATTTTGCAGTAACACGGTATAACTGTTCATAACGTTCTTCATCTTTGTGGAAAGCATGATTCCTCTTTACATATTCAAATAGCTTCATACATTCTTCTTTTACTTCTAGCAACAGGTTATTAAATTTTTTTATATCTAGTTCATTATCATAAAAGAAAAAGAGTAAATCTTTGTACTCATCCATATCTGAATTGTCAAATTGAAGAATGACCGTTTGATAACTAGACAACTCTGGTAGCAGCCCTTCTCCTGCATACACAACTTCACTTTGATTGGACACATCACTTGTAAACGCCTCATAAGCTTCGATAGGGATGGTTTGAGAAACCTTTTCCTCATTATTAAATGAACTATTCTGTAAGTAGTAACTACCCTTACATTTGTTGTAAGAATAAAACCCCACTCCATCTGCACAAAGAAACTGTTTTAATTGACTAACAAATGCTTCTAGTAATGCTGAACGATTAGTAGCGAAATAGCTATTTGTGGTTAGATCAAAAAGTACACTCTTCAACTGTTCAATTTTTAACGGAAAATGCCTTGCTGGTTGCATCATTTCGTCAACCTCACTTAATTTGCCAATTATTAAAGCATAAAACATCCTTTATTATCCTAAGCAGTATATATCATTAACATTTCATAGTTGTAATCTTTAATAAAATACACGCATATAGTCCTTTTATCATAAATTCCGAATGTTTTTCACTGAAAGGTCTATATACCTATTTATCGTCTGGCTCCTTCAAAACTGAAACACTATTTTCAAAAACTACAAGCCACGCTTTCGGTTTCTCGTTAAGCAATTGTATGAGTATAGGTCGTTCACTCACTCTATGTATAGTAGGTAACATATTATTTTCGATATATAATTCATAAAAACCTTCTTTTTCCTTAACAGAAAAATCCACAAAATTTGTACTGACTTGCTGGTGGATGTTACTTCTTTGTAATTCTGTTTTCCTATTATAATGATACCATTCATCTTCCATTTTTAAATAAATGTATTTATCTGAAAATTCCACTTCCTCAGGAATACTCATTAATTTGTTCACTTCAATTGTATGAAATTTAAACTGATCATCTGGATCTAGTTTATATAATAATAAAGATGGTTCATTTTCTGTCATTTTTGTTATTACAACTATAGGGGGCTGTTCATCATTCCCAACTTCTAAAACACCAGCATTAAAATCAACCACATCCTTAGTCGCTAACATTTTTTGTTGCCACAAAAAAGCTCCTCCAACAAATGTGAGACAAGCTAAAATAAGTATGTACCTTATTCTTTTCTGTCTACTTGTTTCTCCTCTGTTCATATAGAATAATAATCTCCTTTTTTTAACATATCTATCCTAACTATAAAAATGACCAATATTGAATTACCTCTACAAAAAAATCTTCAACCTACCCTAACAACATTTTTATTTCTATTTAAAATTAAGTATACTAAATATATTGTAACGTGTATCTCTTAGAAGACTACCTTGACTTTTAATGGAGTTATAGTTACAATGTTATTTGTGTGTAAAATAAGGCAGCTTCGGTGTATTCTCTTATGTTTTCAGTTTGTTCCTCTAACAATGAGGTGTATCGTGTAACTCTTTGCTGCTGGAGCGATGGTACAGGAAACAAAATGAACGTAGGAATGAATGTCACACTGTTGTTATTTTATACGATTCTAATATATATAAGGAGGAACCCCGTATGTCACGTTATACAGGTCCAACTTGGAAAAAGTCTCGTCGTTTAGGAATTTCACTTAGTGGTACAGGTAAAGAATTAGAAAAACGCCCTTATGCTCCAGGTCAACACGGTCCAAACCAACGCCGTAAGATCTCTGAGTATGGTGGTCAACTTCAAGAGAAACAAAAACTACGCTTCATGTACGGATTAAACGAACGCCAATTCCGTAATATCTTTGATCAAGCTGGTAAAATGAAAGGTATCCACGGTGAGAACTTCATGATTCTTCTTGAGTCTCGCTTAGATAACCTTGTTTACCGTATGGGTCTTGCACGCACTCGTCGTCAAGCTCGTCAATTAGTAAACCATGGTCACATTACAGTTGATGGTAGTCGCGTTGATATCCCATCATACCGTGTAAAACCTGGTCAATTGATCGGCGTACGTGAAAAATCTAGAAATCTTGATATTATTAAAGAAGCAATCGAAGTTAACACGTTCGTTCCTGAATATGTTACTTTTGACGCTGACAAATTGGAAGGTACTTACACTCGTCTTCCTGAGCGTTCTGAACTTCCTGCTGAAATTAATGAAGCACTTATCGTTGAGTTCTACTCTCGTTAATAAGCCTCATATTGAAAGAGCTTGGTCATCGTATCAAGCTCTTTTTTATGTGCTTATGGACACATGAGGCGTTAAATCTAAAAGATAGATACATTTTCTATAAAAAAATCCTCCTAAAATAGGAGGATTTTTTACAATTAAAATTTAATTAAGAAATATTTTTTCTTGCCACGTCGAATTACAGTAAACTTATCTTCAATTCTATCTTGTACTGATAATTTGTAATCAATTTCTTGACAACGCTCACCGTTAATATAAATTGCTCCATTATTAATATCTTCTCTGCCCTGACGTTTAGAAGGAGAGATTTTTGCAGTAACAAGTAAATCTAATAACCCCATTTCTTTATCTTCACATTTATATGATGGAACACCCTTGAAACCTTGTTCGATTTCTTCAGCTGATAAGTCTTTAATATTACCACTGAATAATGCTTCTGAAATGCGCACAGCTTGCTCATATGCCTCTTGACCATGAATAAGTGTCACCATTTCCTGCGCTAACATTTTTTGAGCTTCTCGTTGCTCTGGTGCTGCTTCAACAGCTTCAGATAATCGTTCTATTTCTTCATGTGACAAGAATGTGAAATACTTTATAAATTTCACTACATCACGATCATCTACATTAATCCAAAATTGGTAAAACTCATAAGGAGTCGTCTTATCTGGATCTAACCAAATAGCTCCACCTTCAGTTTTTCCAAATTTTGAACCGTCACTCTTCGTAACTAATGGAACTGTTAAGCCAAACACCTTCGCTTCTTCACCTTTTGATTTACGAATTAACTCTAAACCAGCTGTAATGTTTCCCCATTGGTCACTTCCGCCAATTTGAAGTGTGCAATTTGTCTTTTCATTAAGCTTAAGAAAATCTAATGATTGTAAGATCATATAACTAAATTCTGTGAATGAAATGCCAGTTTCGATACGAGACTTAACTGTATCCTTAGCTAACATATAATTCAATCCAAAATTCTTACCGATATCTCGAAGAAACTCTACAACACTCATTTCCCCGATCCAATCATAATTATTTGCTACAAGTGCAACATTCTCTCCGGCTTCAAAATCTAAAAAACGTGAAAGCTGCCCTTTAATTTTATCGCTCCATTGTTCAACAATATCTTGTGTATTTAACGTACGTTCTGCTTTTTTACCACTGGGGTCACCAATCAAACCTGTCGCCCCACCAACAAGTGCAATTGGTTGATGTCCCGCTTCTTGAAAACGACGTAACATTAAGATTGGTAATAAATGACCAATGTGTAAACTATCTGCAGTTGGATCAAAACCGCAGTATAACGTAGTCATCTCTTCATTCAATTGCTTTCGTAAACCTTCCATATCTGTCGCTTGATTGATTAATCCTCTGAATTCTAAATCTTTTAACAAATCCATAAGTTCCCACTCCTTTATATAGTTGTTATCACTTACTAATTCTTTTGAACGTACGAACTTTATATGCATACATACAAAAAGGTCCTTCAAGAAGGGACGGGACATGCCCGCGGTACCACCCTTTTTGAAGAACCTTAGTCTTCCACTTCAATCAGATAACGGTCTGAAGCCGTCTTTCGTTACTCAACTTTCTCAAAAGAAGCTCAAGGTCGTAATTCGTATATTGCCTTTGTCCTAGTTTACACCAACCACTAGGTCTCTTAGTTACAGGGAGACAAATACTACTCTTTCCTCTCAACGCCTAATATTTTTTTATTCATGTACATTATTTATCATAAATGAAGTATATTCGTCAACTTTTCTTTCAAATATCTCCCTTTTCAATATGTTATATAATTCCGTATTATGCTATAATAATGGCGGAAAATTAGGGGGAATGTTTACTATGGAATTTAAAAAGAACAAAGTGCAAAAAACTGCACGTATTACATATAAAGTCTTTTGGAATCTCACCCTCATTTTTGCTGTTCTCATATTAACCACCGCAAGTTTTGCCGGCGGAGTTGGTGCAGGCTATTTCGCATCACTAGTTAAAGATGAACCAATTCGCAGTGAAGATGACATGAAAAAGGACATCTACAACTATGAAGAAACAACTGAACTTTATTTTGCCAATAATGTTTATTTAGGGAAGCTTCGCTCAGACTTAGAGAGAGAAGAAGTAGCTATTTCAGATGTGTCAGATTATCTAAAGCAAGCCATTATTGCTACTGAAGACGAGTATTTTAATGAGCATAATGGTGTTGTTCCTAAAGCAATCCTCCGTGCCTTGTACCAAGAATTCACTAATGCAGCAGTACAAACAGGTGGCAGCACCCTCACTCAACAATTGATCAAAAATCAAATTCTTACAAATGAAGTATCATTTGAACGAAAAGCAAAAGAAATCTTGCTCGCTCTTCGATTAGAACGCTTTTTTGAAAAAGAAGAGATCTTAGAAGCATATTTAAATGTCGTACCCTTTGGAAGAAATTCATCAGGTCGAAACATAGCAGGTATACAAACAGCATCTCAAGGAGTCTTTGGTGTTGATGCTAAAGATTTGAACCTTGCACAAGCCGCATACCTTGCTGGCTTACCACAAAGCCCTTCTGGCTACACACCTTTCACAAACAGGGGTGAAGTTAAGGACAGCATTGAACCTAGCTTAAACCGCATGCAAAAGGTCTTAGATCGAATGTTATCTGTCGGTGATATTACTAAAGCTCAATATGAAGAAGCCCTCAACTATGATATTCTAGCAAACTTAGTAGAGCCTAAATCAAATCCTATACAAGAATACCCTTGGTTAACCTATGAAATTGAAAGACGTGCCCAAAAGTTGTTAACACTTCATTTAGCAGCACAAGATGGTTATACAGAAAAAGATTTAGAGAAAAGTGACGTTCTTTATCAAGAATATTATTTGAAATCTGACAAGAGCCTTCGCCAAGATGGTTATCGTATTTATTCTACAATAGACAAAGAAATCTACGATAAAATGCAAGAGATAAAAAACAATTATGCCTTCTACGGATATGATAAACCTGAGATGGGGATTGACCCAGAAACTGGTGAGAAGGAACGAATTCTAGAACCAGTCGAGGTTGGAGGCATGTTGATCGAAAACCAAACTGGGAAAATTGTCAGTTTTATCGGTGGTCGAGATCATGAAATAGAACAATTAAATCACGCAACACTAGCTAAACGTTCAAATGGTTCTACGATGAAACCACTACTTGTCTATGCACCAGCAATGGAATTAGGAATGATTCAGCCAGGTTCTATCCTTCCTGATATACCTGTAGCTATTCCAACAGGAAGTGGTACGTGGAAGCCTGAAAATTATGGTGGTGCTGTTCATGGTTTCACATCTGCAAGAAATGCACTTGCACGCTCATACAATATTCCAGTTGCCCGTATTTACGCAGATCTTATCAACCAAAACCCTACTGACTTTTTAAAGCAAATGGGATTTACATCGTTAACAAAGAATGATCCTTACCATCTATCTCTCGCACTTGGGGGATTAGAACAAGGTGTTACAATTGAAGAAAATACCAATGCCTATGCTACATTTGCCAACAATGGGAAATTCGTTGATGCTTATATGATTGATAAAATTGAAACAGGTGATGGTGAAGTTGTTTACGAACATGAAGTAACTAAAACAGACGTTTTTTCACCACAAACTACGTACTTAACGATCGATATGTTACGTGATGTTATTTCAAGTGGAACGGCCGCAGGGCTTCCTGCACGTATGAAATTCAATGCAGACTGGGCAGGAAAGACAGGAACATCTCAGGATTATAAAGATGCATGGTTTGTTGCAACTAATCCTAACGTTACATTTGGATTATGGATGGGGTATGATACACCGAAACCGCTTGACAGATATTATAAAGGTTTTTCATATTCACAACGTAACCTAAAGTTATGGGCAGAATTAATGAATGCCACTTATGATATAGATCCTGAACTCGTTGCACCTAGTCATTCGTTTGAACGTCCTGAGGGGATCGTAAGTCGATCTTATTGTGCTATTTCAGGTATGCTTCCTAGTGATTTATGTGAGCAAGCTGGTCTAGTAAGATCAGATATTTTTAATACGCAATTTGGACGTTCTCAAGTAGACGATACTCTTGAAATAGGAAAGTATGTAACGATAAACGATAAACATTACAGAGTCCCAGAGAATGCACCTAGCGAATTTGTAAATGAAGGTATTATGTTAAAAGAGAGCTACATTGAGGAAGAAGGATTCACGAAATTAAGTTCAATTAATAGCCTAATACCAAACAGTTCAGATTGGAGTAAACTAATTATTCCAGAAAAAGAAATATTAACGGATGACGGTAATGTGCCATCTGTCGTAACAGGACTAAATGTTAACGACAACCAATTGAGTTGGAGTAAACTGGAAAATAAAGATATTCTAGGATATCGTATTTATAGAGCGGATAATTCACTAAGTGAGTATAAGTTAATTGGACAGACAAATGACATAGGTTATCTAACTACACAAAATAGTGGCAACTATTATGTTACAGCTGTAGATATAACAAACAATGAATCTTTGCCTTCAAATACTGTTTCAATCGGTACAGCTAATAGTGATTCTGATTCAATTACACTACCGACAGAAACAAACACACCAATTATTATTGATGATGATCTTGACATTATTGCTCCTCCAACAGAAACAGAAGAAATAGATTAATAAATTTAGTATAAAAAAAGCTCTAGCCTTTAATTAAGGTTAGAGCTTAAATTTATTACTCATAATAAATCTAAAATTAAACTTACTATCATGCTAATGTTCATTACATTTACAGAATATAAACAAACGGCACTTCTCTAAACGAAAAGTGCCGTTCTTCTATTATTAATCTTCCATTGTTGAAAGATCTCCAGTAGGTAAGTCTAATTCCCAAGCCTTTAGTACGCGACGCATAATTTTACCACTACGTGTCTTTGGTAGCTTTTCACGGAATTCGATTTCACGTGGTGCTGCGTGTGCTGCAAGGCCTCGCTTAACAAACTGACGAATATCTTCTTTTAATTCATCTGAAGCCTCATGTCCTTCACGTAAAGCAACAAATGCTTTAATGATTTCACCACGAACTGGATCTGGTTTTCCGATTACACCAGCTTCCGCCACTGCTTGATGCTCTACTAACTTACTTTCAACTTCAAACGGTCCAACTCGCTCACCCGATGTCATGATAACATCGTCAATTCTTCCTTGGAACCAGAAGTATCCTTCTTCATCCATATAAGCTGAATCTCCAGAAACATACCAATCACCTTGTATAAAATAAGATGAATATTTTTCAGGATTATTCCATATTTTACGCATCATAGATGGCCAACCTTTTTTAATCGCTAAGTTCCCCATTCGATACGGTGGTAGTTCATTTCCTTGATCATCAACAATTGCAGCCTTAATGCCTGGAAATGGCTTACCCATTGAACCTGGTTTCATTTCCATTGCTGGATAATTACAAATTACTTGTCCACCTGTTTCAGTCATCCACCACGTATCATGAATTCTCAAATTAAACACTTTCATTCCCCAACGAATAACTTCAGGGTTTAATGGTTCTCCTACACTTAATATATGGCGAAGTTCTTTTAAGTCGAATTTTTTTACAAGCTCATCACCAGCACCCATTAACATACGGAATGCTGTTGGCGCACTATACCATACAGTTACTCCGTAATCCTCAAGCGTTTGGTACCAACTTTCAGGTTTAAATCGACCACCAACAATCACATTTGTTGCACCATTTAACCAAGGTCCAAAAATTCCATAAGATGTTCCAGTAACCCACCCTGGATCTGCTGTACACCAATAAACATCATCTTCTTTTAAATCTAGCACCCATTTAGCAGTTTGATAATGTTGCATCATTGCATTATGAACATGGAGAACTCCCTTTGGTTTACCAGTAGAACCTGAAGTATAATGCAAAATTAAACCCTCTTCACGATCAACCCATTCAATATTCAAATATTTATCTGCTGATTCCATACGAGTAATAAAATCGATATAAGGACCCTCTTCAGAAATATCTGAACCTACTAGAACAATATGTTTTAAATGTGGAAGTTCGTCTACAGGTACTCGTTCCAACAGTTCTGGTGTCGTTACAATGACTTTTGCCTCACTGTCTTCAAGACGATCACGCACAGCTCCTTCCATAAATGCCTCAAATAGAGGTCCTACAATTGCTCCAAGCTTAATTGCTCCAAGAATTGTGAAATATAGCTCTGGAGAGCGTGGCATAAAAATAAATACCCGATCTCCTTTCTCAACATCAGCAGCTTGTTTTAGTACATTACCTGCTTTGTTTGACATTTCTTTCATGTCTTTAAAAGTGTATGTCTCTTTCCGTTCAGGATCCCTATAATAAAGTGCTACCTTATTTTTTCGTCCATTTTCAACATGGCGATCAATGGCTTCATACGCCATATTAACACGATTGGTTTTTGACCATGAAAAAACCTCTTCTACATCCTTCCAATTAAACGACCGATACATTTCTTCATAACTTTTTAGATTATAATCCCCACTGACCGCAGAAAGCGCTTCCACCTTCATAATCTAAATCCCCCTTTATGTATTGTCCTCCATCCATTATAATACAAATATATAAAATTCTCAATTTTTAAAAGATTTAACCTTTTTGAATCTATTCACAAATTCCCACTAAACAATCCAATAAATTATGTATAATAAAATCAGATTGGTTAAACCGATTTATGTAGAATTATTTTAAGGAGTGAATCGATGAAACACCCTAAAATTTATAATGCAAAGGAACTAAAAACAACAGAAGGAACATTAATTATTGAAGGGCCAATTCATCCTGAAACTCTACAATCCTATGAATATCATGAAGATTTGGTTGCCTTTAGAAGACCGAAGGAACAATTCAAAGCATTGATCGAAATTGCAGGGTTAGAAGAAGGTAGAATCTTAATTGCGCGCCACCGCAATACAATTGTCGGTTATGTCACGTTCCTACACCCTGATCCTCTCGAGCGTTGGTCAGAGGGAAATATGGAAGATTTGATTGAACTTGGTGCCATCGAAGTTATTCCAAAATTTCGTGGTTCAGGTGTTGGTAAGCATCTTCTTCAAGTATCAATGATGGACGATGCAATGGAAGATTATATCATTATTACAACAGAGTATTACTGGCATTGGGATTTAAAAGGAACAGGACTAAATGTATGGGATTATCGGAAGGTAATGGAGAAAATGATGAATGCTGGTGGTCTAATTTGGTACGCGACAGATGAACCAGAAATTAGCTCTCATCCAGCAAACTGCCTAATGGCTCGAATCGGTAGTCGTGTTTCATCTGATTCTATTCAGAAGTTTGATCAACTTCGCTTCACAAATCGCTTTATGTATTAAACAAGTGACTTTTTAAAGTCACTTATGTAGGACAATTATGAAAACGCTTTACAAAATTAACTTACCATTGCGGTAGAAAATGAAACTTAACGAGCTATAGCTTTTACATATATGGTAAGAGTCTAATCATATCTATTTTTCTTCACTTAATTCATTGTATCGCTATCGTGACTGTTAAAGATCATTAGTTTCCAAAGGAGGAGTCCAAAGTGATTGTGGAAGAAATAATGAGTACAGAAATTATCACTTTGCATATGCATGACACAATCGAAAAAGCTTGTGAGTTAATATATTCTAAACCGATACGGCATCTACCAATAGTAGATAACGAGTCACACGTTGTTGGAATCGTTTCTGATCGAGATATTCGTGATGTAAGCCCGTCTATCTTCCATTCTGAAGAGCACAAAGAAGACTTGCAAAAACCGATTGCTAGTATCATGACTCAAGATGTGCTTACAGCTCATCCACTTGATTTTGTCGAAGATATTTGTTCTTTATTCTATGAACATCAAATTGGCTGCTTACCAATTGTTTCTGAGGGTAAACTTGTAGGTATTGTAACAGAAACGGACATGTTACATACATTAGTTAAACTAACAGGTGCAGATCAACCTAGCTCTTTATTAGAAATTAAAGTAAAGAACAGAGCAGGGGTATTAACCGATGTCGCCTCTGTGTTTCGAAGAAATAAAATCAATATTATTAGCGTATTAGTGTATCCCGCTAAATCAGATAATTACAAAATACTTATATTTAGAGTTCAAACAATGAATCCTATGAGTGTCATTAGTGAACTAAAAACAGATGGACATGAAGTACTCTGGCCGAACCTTCCGGGGGTTTCATCATGAGCCACCAATCCGTATATGTCCTTTCAGAAGAGTATCAGAAGTATAACTTTGGGAATGATCATCCCTTCAACCAGATTCGAGTAAAATTAACAACTAGCCTATTACAACAAATGGGAAAGTTAAATGACTCTGATGTCATCTCAGCAAGGCAAGCTTCTTTCGAGGAGCTTGCTCTTATACATGATCCTCATTATATCGCAGCTGTCCAAAAAGCTGGTTCAGGAGAACTGCCTGAAGACATAGGCTTAAATTATGGCATTGGTACTGAAGATACCCCCATTTTTAAAGATATGCATGAGGCGACTTCAGCTGTAGTTGGGGGAACACTAGTAGCAGCAGATTATGTGATGCAAGGCAAAGCTGCTCATGCACTTAATCTTGGAGGAGGTCTTCACCACGGCTTTCAAGGTAAAGCATCTGGTTTTTGCATTTATAATGATGCTTCGGTTGCAATAAAATATATACAAGAAAAGTATGGAGCTCGCGTACTTTATGTAGATACAGATGCTCATCACGGTGATGGTGTACAATGGTCGTTCTACGATGATCCAAATGTGTGTACATACTCCATTCATGAAACTGGACGTTATTTATTTCCTGGGACAGGAAATATAAATGAGCGAGGACATAGTAAAGGTTATGGATACTCATTCAACATTCCATTAGATGCCTTTACTGAAGATGAATCTTGGTTAGAAGCATATGAAACCTCCCTTAGAGAAGTTGCTGCGTTTTTTAAACCAGATGTAATTCTAACCCAAAATGGTGCAGATGCTCACTACTTAGATCCACTAACACACCTCTCATCAACAATAGAAATCTATAAAAAAATCCCAAAAATTGCTCATGATATTGCTCATGAATATTGCAACGGAAGATGGATTGCAGTCGGGGGCGGAGGTTATGATATATGGAGAGTTGTACCTCGTGCTTGGGCAATGATTTGGCTTGAGATGACTGACTGTTTAGATAATAATACTGTCGGAGCACTTCCTAATGAGTGGATAACACAATGGCAAGAACACTCTCCAGTGATGCTTCCTACCGTTTGGGAAGATCCAGATAACCTTTATAAACCAATTCCAAGAAAGCTAGAAATAGAAGAAAAAAATGCACTAACTGTTGAGAAAGCGTTACACCCTATTCGAAAACGAAATACGTCACCACTAAGCCATACCTAATTTTGAGAATAAGGTATTGAACATCTATTATCATTCAGTGACAGTTAAAATTCATACATAATAAAAGAGACGTTGCTCCACATTATATGCAAAAAGCAACGCCTCTTTTTTATGTATAAAACCTATTGGTCTCTTATGTTTTCCTATGTTAGTAATTGTTTTCTTCACTATAGGTAGGATCTGAGATCACAATTTCTACTCGTCTGTTTTTCTGCCAATTTTCTTGAGAATTATTTGCTGCAAGTGGTCTAGTATCTCCATATCCAATTGAAGTAAATCGTTTAGCATCTAAACCATGCTCTCTTAACAAGTATCTAATGACACTACTAGACCTTGCTCCTGATAATTCCCAGTTTGAAGGGTATCGAACAGTCGATATTGGACGATTATCTGTATGTCCTTCTACTTTTACTGGATTAGGAACATTAGTTAAAAGGGTCCCAACTTTATTTAAAAATGGTTTTGCTGATTCTAACAAAACAGCTTCACCCGTATTGAAAAGGACTTGCTCTTGTAATACGAGAACAACACCTCGTTCATTACGATTTGCTGCAACAACATTTTCCATGCCATTTTCAGCTAAAAAAGATTCAATTTCATTTAATAGTTCACCTAATTGATCTTGTTCACCTTCACCTGCATTTGTCTCTTCTTCAATATGTTGCTTCGTTTCATCTTCTTGACTAGCAGGATCAATCATTGGAATCATTGATGGATAAAAATCAAAAATTACTTTTTCATTAAAAGATTCTGCTACAGCTCGAAACTTTTGTGCATCGATTTGTGACATTGAAAATAACAAGACGAAAAAAACCAAAATTAACATCATCATGTCAGAAAACGTGACCATCCATTTAGGAGCACCTTTGGCTTGTCTTTGTTGGTTTTTACGCCTCATTTACTGTTTCTCCTAATATATCATTCTCAACTTCTTCTTCATCGAAGTTGCGTTGATCTGCTGGAAGAAATGCACTTAGCTTCTCTTCAAGAATTTTAGGGTTTTGACCTGATTGTACACCAATAACACCCTCAACAATAATTTGCTTCATGAACACTTCTTCTTCTGATTTATTCGCAAGTTTTGCTGCCATTGGCAGAAATACAAGGTTAGCCAATAGTGAACCGTATAAAGTTGTTAATAATGCTATTGCCATATTTGGTCCAAGTGTAGATGGGTCACTTAAATTTCTTAACATTAGAATAAGACCAATTAATGTCCCAATCATCCCCCACGCAGGTGCGTATTCACCTGCTTTTTCAAGTATGCCTCTCCCCTTACGATGTCTTTCTTCCATAGCTGAGATTTCTGCGTTCAAAATATCACCAATTACATCGGGCTCTATTCCGTCTACTGCAAGAAGAATACCTTTACGAATAAACTTATCTTCAATATCTTCCATTTCGGTTTCTAATGCTAACAAACCTTCACGTCTTGCCTTATCAGATAGCTTGACAAAAGTTTGAATCAACGTTCTAGCATCTTGCTGATCTTTGTTAAATGCTTCTTTCATAACTTTAAAAGTAATCTGGAGCTCATTCAAATTGTAGTTTATTAGTAATGCACCAGCTACACCACCAACTACGATAAAAATAGAAGACACTTGAAAAAAACTTAATAAACCACCAGTACCACCGCTTGAGAAAATTCCTAATAGCATCATAGCTAGTCCGACAACTATTCCTAACGGGGTTAGAATGTCAAATTTTTTCATATCCCTCTCCCTAACCTCTTCCTTGTAAGTCAATTTTTCTCTATACAGTTAGTATCGGCAAGTTTATTAATTTGTTGAGTCACGATATTCAATACGATGAGGTAAAACGACAATATGCTCTTCTACGTTCTCTTTATTCATGTATTTCGTCAATAATCGCATCGCAACTGCTCCAATATCATACATTGGTTGTACAACAGTCGAAAGCTGTGGGCGTACCATCACTGCCAAACGGGTATTATCAAAACCAATAACTTCAATTTCTTCAGGAATATTTATACCTCGATCTTGAACACCATGAATAACACCTAACGCCATCTCATCTGTTGCAACAAAAATAGCTGTTGGTTTATCATCAAGTTCTAAGAAATTTTGTGCGGACTCTAGACCCGAGTCATACGTATAATCTGCATGACTTACAAGGTTATCATCAAATGCAATACCAGCATTTTCTAATGCACGCTTATATCCAACAAGCTTCATTTCACTGCTAATCGCATCATTAACTGGTCCTGCAACAAATGCAACTCGTTTGTGTCCTTTTTCAATAAGACTCTGAACGGCACTAAATGCTGCTTCCTCGTAGTTGATATTAACAGACGGAACTTCTTCATTTTTCTCCATTGTTGCTGCTAAAACAATTGGAACAGGAGATTTTTTAAATTCTTCAACATGTTCTTGTGTAATATTACCACCCATATATACAATGCCATCAACTTGCTTACCTAGCATTGTATTTAATAAGTGTAACTCTTTTTCCTTATTTTGATCAGAGTTACTGAGTATAATATTATATTTGTACATCGTTGCAATATCTTCAATTCCTCTTGCTAACTCAGCAAAAAAGATACTCGAAATATCAGGAATAATCACGCCTACTGTTGTTGTTTTTTTGCTAGCAAGGCCTCTTGCAACTGCGTTAGGACGATACCCTAATTGATCTATCGCTTCAAGTACCTTTTTTCTTGTTGAAGGTTTTACATTTGGGTTACCATTAACAACTCTCGAAACGGTTGCCATGGATACATTTGCTTCTCTTGCTACATCGTAAATTGTTATATTCATTTTAGTTTCCTCCATAAAATTTATGAATACTCTTCTTCTATTTAAGAAATGTATCCTCTTACCTCTAAATAAGCATAAGACGACATAGTTTTGTTAACAACTCTAGTCAATAACCTCGAGTTAATCGTACTTTAAACTAGACACTTCTAAATGTTTGATTATACTAACTTTTAGAAAACAATCTTAATTTAACTAAGCTTATGTACTGTTATGATACGACACATTTTTATTGGTCGCAATTAATTCAAGAACAAATTAATAACCTTTTCAAATTTTGAAAATCGCATGTAATTAATAACAATACGTGATGCAAATGGGAACCCATTCTCATCTATTTTTAACATTACAACGAATTTTTATCATAATCACTACAATATCCTTATAACATTAAATTATCTAACCATACTTTGAATGTTTTTCTTCCTAACCTAAAGAAAAGACCTCCTGTTTTCACAGAAGGTCTTTTCTATTTATGCTTTAACCATTGATGATCTAAGTTGATCAATAAAATCGTTAAATGTTGGAATATCCATTTGTTGAGCTGAATCAGAAAGAGCAACAGCTGGATCAGGATGTACTTCGGCCATGATACCGTCTGCACCAATTGCAATCCCTGCTTTTGCAGTTGGAAGTAATAAATCACGACGACCTGTTGAATGAGTTACATCAACCATAACTGGTAAATGAGTCTCTTGCTTCAAGATTGGTACAGCAGAAATATCAAGAGTATTACGAGTTGCCGTTTCATACGTACGAATGCCTCGCTCACACAAAATGATATTGCCATTACCACGAGACATAATATACTCAGCAGCATTAATAAATTCAGAAATTGTTGCTGATAAACCACGTTTCAATAATATTGGTTTGTCAATTGACCCCGCAGCCTTTAATAGCTCGAAGTTTTGCATATTACGCGCGCCAATCTGAATAACATCGAGGTATTCAACAGCTTGCTCAAGATCAGAAGGAGTTACAATTTCACTAATTACCGCAAGATCATGCTCGTCTGCTACTCGTTTTAAGATTTTAAGCCCTTCAAGCCCTAAACCTTGGAAATCATATGGTGAAGACCTCGGCTTAAATGCTCCTCCACGCATTAGTTTAAGACCTTTATTTTTAATTGCTTCAGCTACCTGTGATACTTGCTCATATGATTCAACCGCACATGGTCCTACAACGAAGTGTGTGTGACCATCTCCGATCTTTTCACCCTTTATATCTACAATTGTATCTTCTGGCTTCTTCTTACGAGATACAAGTAGTGCTTTGCGATTATCATCTTCTTGAAGTTCCAAACCTGCTTTAAAGATCTCTTTAAAGAGATGCTGTAATGTAGAAGTTTCAAATGGACCTTCATTTTTATCTAAGATTAAGTCAAGCATTGAACGCTCGCGAACAGGATCAAATCGGTGAACACCTTGTTTTTCTTTAACTTTACCGATTTCCTTAACTAACTTACCTCGTTCATTGATCAAATCTAAAAGTTTTAAGTTAATATCATCTAATTGCCCTCGTAGTGCTTCAAATTCTGCGTTACTCATAAGGCACTTCCTCCTTAACTTGTTTATAAGATAATAAAAGTGTGGTACATTTTTTAATGATTAGGATTTATTATATACGAATTAAAACAGAATGTCACGAAAAATTTCTTTATCAACAAGACGCTTTTAAGCGTTAACGTAAAAAAGAATATAAAGAAGGTGATTTATGTGGTTCAACACCCCTACACATTTGCTCTAGATATTGGAACTCGCTCAGTCGTAGGTATTATTTTGGAGGAGAAGAATGATAGCTTAGAAGTATTAGATATTGTATCTAAAGAACATGAAGAACGTGCTATGTTAGATGGACAAATTCATGATGTTTTAGCTGTTTCAAATATTATAAATGAAATAAAAGAAGAGCTTGAACAAAAACATGGTACACTAACTAAAGTTTGTGTAGCTGCTGCTGGACGTGCTTTAAAAACAAAACGATCTAAAATTTCAAGTAAAATTACTGGAAAATCAGAATTGACATATGAAGATATTGTTCACATGGAACTTAGTGCCGTACAACAGGCACAGTTCGAGCTTGCTGCTGAAAATAACTATGAAAATAGTACAAATTATTACTGTGTTGGTTACTCGGTAATTCATTATGGCTTAGACGATCAAGAGATTGGTAGTTTAATTGATCAAAAGGGTGATGAAGTATCCGTTGAAATTATCGCTACTTTCTTACCTAAAGTAGTCGTTGAATCATTAATTGCTGCCTTAAACCGAGCAAACCTTGAAATGGAAGCCCTCACACTAGAGCCCATCGCAGCTATGAACGTATTAATCCCTCCATCTATGAGACGATTAAACGTGGCATTAGTAGATATTGGTGCTGGGACATCTGATATTGCCATTACAGACATCGGAACGGTTGTTGCATATGGTATGGTCCCTGTTGCGGGTGATGAAATTACCGAGGCAATAAGTGATCAATATTTACTTGATTTCCATGTAGCAGAGAAGTCAAAGAGAGACTTACACTTTAACAATGCTATTACCATTCATGATATTCTTGGTTTTGAACAAGAAATTTCTCGTAATGATGTATTGATGCAAATCGAACCTGCATTGGACAAGCTTGCTTCAGAAATTAGTGAAGAAATACTTACTTTGAATAAAAAATCACCGAAAGCAGTTATGCTCGTAGGTGGAGGTAGCTTGACACCTCAATTACCTGAGCGAATAGCTAAAAAGCTTCAATTACCAGATAATCGTGTTGCCATTAGGGGTATCGATGCTATCCAAAAATTAAAGATTTCAGAACATATTCAACAAGGACCAGAATTAGTTACACCAATTGGAATTGCTATTGCAGCAAAGCAAAAACCTATTTCTTATATTAATGTAACTGTTAATGATGTGAGTATCCGCTTATTTGATATGAAACAATTAACCGTTGGAGATTGCTTACTTTCAGCTGGTATTGAAATGAACAAACTATATGGTAAACCCGGTATGGCGATCATCGTCAATATTGATGGCAGAGAATTAACATTACCAGGCTTACACGGAGAAGCACCTTGCTTATATAAAAATGATGACGTATGCTCCTTAAATGATACGATAGAACACGGAGATAAACTGACTGTAAAAAGAGGGAAGAACGGAGATACTCCTAAAATATCAGTAAAAGAATTATTTCAAGAAACAGAAGACAAAACGGTGTGGGTAAATGGACAAGCATATGAAATAGGAATAACTTTTTATAAAGGTGACCAAGAAATTAGTCCAGATACAATTCTTAAAGATCATGATAAAATTGAAACACGCTATCCTATTACAATTCGCGACCTATTAAATAGAATTGACGATCAAGACTTGATCGCTTCATTGAAACCTTTACGAGTAACATATAATGGTTCAATGATGACAGTTAAAGGAAAAGAAATAGATGTAAAAAAGAATGGACTTGTTACACGACTAAGCCAACCAATTAATGATGGAGACCAACTGCTTATAGGTTCACGTGCAAAGCCTACTATTAAAGACATTCTTAATGAACAAAACCAACAGACTACATACAGTATCACGATAATGTTTAATAACGAACCTCTTACATTAACTAAAGAAGCAGCAGCTGTTGAACTAAATGGAAAGATCGTTGATGAACATATCCAAATTTCAGATGGCGATCAATTACACATTATAAAAAGAGAGATTGAGAAGTTTATTTTCCAAGATATTTTCCGCTACGTTCAAATTGAACTACCTAATATACAATCTGGAAGATTTACAATTCTTAAAAATGGAAAAGAGACAGGATTTGATTCAGAAATCGTAGCTGGTGACAAATTACAAATAACATGGCCTGATAGAGAGATTTCACAGCCTTAACACTTACGAAATTAAATCTCCTTATTTGTTATGGTTAATTATATGTCGTCAATATTGAACGTGTTGATAAAATATAATAAGTCAACTGAGGACTTTTCTACATATAGAAAAGTCCTCTTCTCATCATTATTTATTAAATGCTTCTGTTAACGATTTTTTAGTAATATGCCAATGGGAAGCTTCCCAAATCACTTTTCCATCCTCAATTAATAGTGCTTGTGGAGATTGATGACGGATTGCAAACTTTTCCTCAATATGATTGGAGAGCGGGCGAGCTTCTTGAACATGTAAGTAAAAAGTTGGACTTTCATCGTATTCTGCGACATATTTTTGATACTCATCATATGCTTGATGGCTTATTGGACAAGTTAAACTGTTTTTTAAAAATATAAAACGTCTATTTTCTCTTTCAATTACCTCAAATTCTTCAATTGTTTGTACTTGTTTCATGCCCATTCGTTTACACTCCTTTATACTAATTCTTTCTTTTAGTATTGTATCATTCAAATTAATTAAGCAAAATTTTTTTGTCTTATACAACCTTTTTATAAAAGGTTTATTTAAAGCACAGATAAAAAGGGTGCAGCATCTGCCACACCCTTCTTATCTTTTATATACTTAATGCAAACATTGGAGAGAAAATTCTACACGTTTGTTGGTTGAATTTCTTTTTCTTCAATGTTTTCTATTTCAATCACTTCATCCTCCAATTGAGAAACTGGTGCTGTTGATTCTTCTTGATCAATTTCTACGATAGTATCTGTTAATTCTTCATCTTCAATCGCCACTGCTTCGTCACAAGATTTCTTGTATTCTTTCCATGACTTTGCCTTCTCTTTTAGACCAACAGACTGTTCAGACACTACTTTTTTAATTTGTTCTGTTCGCTCTTTAGCTACACCAGCTATCACAGTCCCTTTTTCAACAGCCGTATCACGAAGCTCTCCTGTTTTGGTACGAACATTATCAGCCTGATGATTTAAATCTTGGCGTAACTCTTTCCCAGATTTAGGGGCAAATAAAAGTGCAGCTGCTGCACCAAGAAAACCTCCGATAAATGTACCTATTAAAAAATCTTTACTATTAATATTATTATTATTATTTTCATTGCTCATTGTTCTACACTCCTCACCTTTATAAAATTTTTGAATACGACTATCTCTTTTTTTCTTTCCACTTATGGTACACATCAATTGCGGCATTACCAAATTTGACGAACTGAGACACCTGTTCACTATGTTGCTCAGCTTGACTAGAGATCTTATTACTAACATTTCGAAGCGAATGATTTAAATCTTGTACAGTATCACCTACTCCTTTCACTGACTCTACTACTGAATTCAATGAATTCGACTTAGTTTGAATATCCTCTGCAAGTCGGTTTGTTCTATGAAGTAATTCTGTTGTCTCTGTTGTGATACCTTTCATTTGACCTTCTAACCCATCTAATGTTTTTGCGACACTATCAAGTGTGTGTTGGACTGAACGAAGTGTCTTTGCTAAATAAACGACAAGGCCTGTAAAAGCTATAGCAATAAGGGCTACACTTAAATACACTATTAGAATCATTTCTGTATTCACTCCTCTGTATAATTAATATCATTTTCAAATTCTTTTTTGATTAAATTCTACTACAATTTTCACCCACTATTACTACTTAGCAAACATATTCTTCATTTCATCTCTACTTTCCTGCCTTTTTCGGTTAAAATAACGGTAGAACATTTAACAATACTGGAGGTTATAGTAAATGAAGGATCCACGTATGAAAAAGCTGGGTAAAAACCTTATCCAATATTCTGTACGACTCAAAGAAGGCGAAAGGGTATTAATTGAAAATACTGGCCTACAAAAAGAATTAGTCAATGAGATAGTTGAAGCCGCATATGAAGCTGGTGGGCAACCATTTGTATTAATCAAAGACCCTCAAGTAAATCGAGCATTAATGAAAAAGGCTTCAAAAGAACAATTTGAACTTCAAGCAACTATGGAAGCAAACATGATGAATGAAATGGACGCATACATCGGCCTTCGTTCAGGTGATAACATTGCTGAACTATCGGATGTACCTAGTGACCAACTTGAGCTTTACAGCAAAACTGTAGGAAAAAAAGTTCACAGCGATATTCGCGTCCCTAAAACAAAATGGTGTGTTCTGCGCTATCCTAGTCATTCAATGGCCCAACTTGCTAATATGAGCACTGAAGCGTTTGAAGATTTTTATTTCGATGTGTGTACGTTAGACTACGGAAAGATGAATAAAGCGATGGACCCACTTATAGAATTAATGAACAAAACGGATCGTGTACACATTACTGGACCAGGAACTGATTTACACTTTTCAATTAAAGATATTCCTGCTATTAAATGTGCAGGTGATTTCAATATTCCTGATGGAGAAGTATTTACTGCGCCAGTAAAAAATTCAGTTAATGGAACAATTACATATAATACGCCATCACCATATAATAGTTTTACATTTGAAAATGTAAAATTAACTTTTAAAGATGGAAAAATTATTGACGCTCAAGCTAATGATACAGAACGTATTAATAAAATATTTGATACAGATGAAGGTGCTCGATATATTGGTGAATTTGCAATTGGAATCAACCCTTATATTAAAGAACCGATGAAAGACATTTTATTTGATGAAAAGATAGATGGTAGTTTCCATTTCACACCAGGTCAATGTTATGATGAAGCATCAAATGGAAATAAATCAGCTATTCATTGGGATATGGTTAACATACAACGTCCGGAATACGGCGGTGGTGAGATCTATTTCGATGATGTACTTATTCGAAAAGATGGTCGATTCATCTTACTTGAGCTTCAAGTACTAAATCCTGAAAACTTAATGGACTAGTTTATCAAAAGTAATCCATTATAAAATTTAATTTTTTAAAATAAAAAAGTCTGGTATCATACCAGACTTTTTTATACTTTAGTACGCATCAACAAGTTTGTTCATATTTTTGTTGATACTTCTGAATGTCCCCAGCCCCCATAAAGATCAAAACACTGTCTGTATGCTCTTGTAATACTGATATGTTCTCCTCATTTAACAAATGTGAATCATCTATTTTACTTTGTAAATCCTCAATCGAAAGGTTACCTATATTTTCACGAGCTGACCCAAAAATATCACATAAATAAACTGTATCTGCATTAGACAATGCACTAGCGAAATCATCTAAGAATTTTTGTGTTCTTGTAAAAGTATGTGGTTGAAAAATAGCGACAAGCTCTTTGTCTGGATATTTTTGTCTAGCAGCTTCAATTGTGACTTTAATCTCGACTGGATGATGTGCATAATCATCAATAATAATTTGCTTACCGAATGTTTTATGATTAAAGCGACGTTTAACACCAGCAAATGTCTCTAATTGAGTTTGAATAACCTCTGTTGGAACATTTTCATAATGGCACAAAGCTATAACCGCTAATGCGTTAAGAACGTTATGATCTCCGTATGCAGGGATATGAAATGTATCAAAAAAACTATCACGTACAAAGACATCAAATGTTGTCCCCTCTGTATCTTTGCGAATATTTTGTGCTTGAAAGTCATTGTGATCGGAAAAACCATAGAACATAACAGGTACATTAGCATGAATTTGCTGCAATTTCTCATCGTCACCACATGCAATAATCCCTTTTTCAACTTGAAGGGCCATTTGTTGAAAGGCTTCAGTCACATCATCAATACTCTGAAAATAATCAGGATGATCAAAATCAACATTCAACATTATTGCGTAATCTGGAAAATAAGATAGAAAATGACGACGATATTCACATGCTTCGAATACAAAATAGCGACTATCTTCATTACCTTTACCTGTCCCATCCCCGATTAAGAAAGAAGTCGAATAAGCTCCTTGTAAAACGTGAGAAAGCAAACCGGTAGTAGACGTTTTACCGTGTGCACCCGTTACTGCAACACTTGTAAATTTATTCGCTAATTCCCCTAAAAAATTATGGTATCGGTATATCGGTACACCTAACTCTCTAGCACGTTCTAACTCCACATGGTCATCAGGAAATGCATTCCCAGCTATGACCACTTGACCTTCCTTTATGTTCTCGGCACTAAAAGGGTATATCGGAATGTTTTTTAGTTCTAAAGCTTTTTGTGTAAAAAAAACTTTTTCATAATCTGATCCTTGAACAGATTCGTTCATGTCTTGTAAAATTTGTGCCAAGGCGCTCATTCCGGTTCCTTTAATTCCGACAAAATGATAAACTGTCATATTTGAACCTCCAAATTCTTCTCATCACTTCTTAACGCTAATTTCTGTATTATATGAGGAAAATGACTAAGATGTTATTTTTATCTTCTGCCATCTAGTAATTACACTGTTGCATAATAAAACATTATGTATGATTTTAAAATAAACAGTACAAAAACACATTATTATTAAAACAAGTATGATTACTAATACTATTATATTGTGTCTTTACGACGAAAATTTAATAAACCCTGCATTATATTATAACAAAATTGAGGTACCTCTTCTATCTGAATTCAAGTGCAATCATTTTTTCAAACATAAAAGAAGCTGACAGACTTTTCTATCAGCTTCTATACGAATCAGTCTACTTTTTCAAGGCGAGGATTAGAACGCAAACGTCTACCTGTTTTTGCTTGTTCTTTACCATTTAAAGTTACATTATCTCCTGTAAAACCAATATTAATTTTTAATAAGCTGCTTCCTACTCCATACATGTCTACAGGAACACCTTGTTGTTCAAATTCCTTAATGCGAGCTTCATTAAATCCACCTGAAACGACGATTTTCACATGATGAAATTCTTCTGCATCTAATGCATTTCTTAATGCAAAAATAAGCTGTGGATTAACACCACGAGGATCAAACGTCCCTAGTAGTTCAGGATTTCGCGTAAAATATTTGTCAATTAATGTACGTGAAGTATCAACACGTACTGCCTCTAGCTTATTACCAAATTCTCTCGCAACCTTTAAAGCATCTTCAATTACATCATTATTATAATCAACTAATGCTACTAATGCATCTTCTGGAAATTGGTCATGATAAGCTTTTGTAGCAGCCACCGTGTCGCCTTCAAACAATTGAATTAAAGCATGCGGCATCGTACCCATGCCTTTCTTCCCCCACCACTCATTCATTGCATGTGTTGCTTGAGCAGTTGAGCCACCTATGTAAGCTGCATATCCATCTCCTGATTGTTGTGTGAAATGATCATCGCGATCACCCATAAAAATAATTGGTTTTTGAGTACCAGACTGACGGGCTGCTTTAACGACATTATACACATTCGTTGCTACTGATGTCCTTCTCCCTAAGATACCATCAATGATTCCTTCCAAATAACCGAAATTTTGATAAGGACCTGTGATTGTTAACACAGTTTCATATGGACGAATCTTATCTCCATCCTTTAATGAAAATATTTCAAGTTCATTTGGGTTATCAGCGAACGTTTTTAGCAATGCAATAACTTCATCTGTTCCACATAAAACAGCATTATCTTTTTGGAAAAATTGCATCGTAACAATGTTATTTGGTTTATATTTTTTTACAATCTCTTTACTTTTCAAAAAGTATACAGCAGAAAACCAACCTTCACCTACACGTTCATCAAACTTAAATGTCCGATTCGTTAAACGTTTTATTTTACCTTGTAGTTTCAAATTAATTTCTTTCATCATCGGTTACTCCTTATTTCACCAGTCATTTCTGAGTTCTTTAAAATACTATTACTTCTAGCAATAGCATTAAACCCTTCCTTGTACCATCATATACGTTATTATTGGAGAAGTAAATAAAGTATCTTTTTTCTAATCATATCCTTTCAAACTTAAAATTAACCTATTTGACGTAGATTAATAATCGACCTCTTGCAAACTTTAACTATTGTTACTAGATGGAACAAACCGTGTAATACGATTTTATAATGCATGAAAAAAAGAATGTTAAAAGGATATAATACTCATTCCTTCTAACATTCTTTTATAGTAATTATACTGCTGGCATTGTACCGCTATCCTTCTTAATGAATCGTTGGTAAGCATAAATAACTACTAATATTACAATACCTACAACAGAGACTGTAATCTCAGGATAAACTAATAATATACCTGCAGCAAATAGTATGATACGTTCAAACATGTTTGTTTTCTTATTAAAATAACCCATCATTGACGCACTGATTGCTGCCATTCCAAGCAACGCTGTTACTAACGCTGGTGTTACATTCATTATGTTAGCATCGTTTTGCAACAATAACACCGGATTTGAAACAAATACGTAAGGAATGATAAATGCGGCAATGGCCAGCTTAAAGGCATTCACACCAGATTTCATAGGATTTGCTCCTGCTATACCTGCTCCTGCATAAGCAGCCAAACATACAGGCGGTGTGATATCAGCAACAATACCGAAATAAAATACAAACATATGAACTGCAATAATCGGAATGTCAGGAAACGCTCCAAGTATAGCTGGAGCTGCCATTGAAGCCGTTACTACATAGTTTGCTGTCGTTGGTAATCCCATGCCAAGAATAATACATGCAATCATTGTTAAGAAAAGAATTAAGAAGAACTGACCATTCGCTAATTGAACAATTCCTCCTGCAATTTTTCCACCTAAACCAGTTAAAACGACAATACCTACAACAATACCTGCCGTAGCACATGCGGATATAACTGGAAGAGCTGTTCTTGCACCTTCTGCTAAAGCATTAATTGTTTCTTTCACAGAAAGTCTTGTATCTTTACGGAACAAACTTACGATATAAGCTGCACCAATTCCCCATAATGCGGCATACGTAGCTGTTCTTCCAGAGAGAAGCAAACCAACTATCGTAATCAAAGGAATTAGTAGATCAAACCTTTTAATTAGCATACTCATTTTTGGCAATTCATCTTTTGGTACACCTAGAATACCGTGCTTTTTTGCCTCAAAGTGTGTACCCATAAATACACCAGAGAAATAAAGAACTGCAGGAATAATTGCAATAATAATGATTTCACTATACGGAACACCAGTATATTCTGCCATAATGAACGCTGCAGCTCCCATTATAGGAGGCATGATTTGTCCACCAGTTGATGCCGAAGCTTCTGCAGCAGCTGCAAATTCAGGGCGGAATTTTGCACGTTTCATCATTGGAATTGTAAATGATCCTGAACCCACAGTATTAGCTACTGAACTCCCTGTTACCATTCCTTGCAATGCACTTGCTGCTACTGCGGCTTTTGCTGTTCCTCCAGTGAAGCGCCCAGTTAGCGCAAAAGCAAGGTCATTGAAAAATTTACCAATATCAGTTTTAACTAACATTACTCCGAAGAATAAGAATAAATAAATGTATTGGGAAGAAATTTGAATTGGAATACCAAAAATTGCATTTGTCTTAAAGAACATTTCTGTACTTAAGTTGCTCCATTCAAATCCTGCATGCCCAAATACCGGAATGCCTTTACCCCATAAACCATACGCAATTGCTGCTGAAGCAATAATTACTATCGGCAAGCCAACTGCACGTCTTGTTGCTTCTAACAGAAGGATAATACCTACAGAGGCAACAATTACATCAAAATCTGTATAACCTAAAATTATTGCTTTACTTACAATACGCTCATAATTAAATACAATGTAATAATTTGTAGCTAAAGCTGTAAACCCTAAAACTACATCATACCAAGGAACGCCTGGTTTCTTTGCCCACTCCTTCTTAGCTGGATAGAGAATATAGATAAGTAATAGTCCCGTTCCTAAATGAATTGGACCTTGAATTTGGGATGGGTAAACTCCACGAAAAGCTGTAAATAGATGAAAAAGGGTTAAAGCAATCCCCACGATTAGAACAAGCCAACCTAAAAATCCTAATTTTGTTCGATAAGCATGTTCGCGATCATATTTTGCTAGTAGTTCTTCCTGATTTAATTGTTCTTGCTGTGCCATATCTTCACCACCATTATTTAATACGAAGTTCTTCTCCCACTTGATCAATTACTTTTTGTTACCCCCAATAAAAAGTAAGAACATTCCTACTCTTTATTGGGGGTTCTATCCTTTTTTTCGGATAAAAGGCCGGACATGTAGTCCGGCCAATATTTCTTATTATTCAATACCTGCTTCTTCAAAGTACTTCTTAGCACCTGGGTGCAATGGAAGACCGTTAGAACCTTTAAGTGCATTTTCTTTCGTAATGTGTGCACCTTGTGTATGAGAAATGCTTCCTGCATTCTCAAATAATGCTTTTGTAATTTCATATCCTAGCTCTTCACTAATTTGTGATGTTGAACCAACAAGAACTGCATAAGCAGTGATTGTGTTAACTGGAGCATTTAACCATTCAAACGAATCTGCAGGAATAACAAATGCTTCATAACCAGTGTTTCCTTCAATCGTTGCTAGAGCGTCACCTTCAATAGGAAGGAACTTAACATCTTTAGTTTGTGCTTGTAATTCATCGATTGATGATGCTGGTAATCCTAAGAAACCAAATGTTGCATCAACTTGACCATCTTGAAGTTTATTTTTTGCATCGCCAAATCCTTCTTCAAATGCAGTATAATCGCCATCATTCAAGCCATAAGCTTCAAGAATTTGTTTTGCAGCTGCTTGCGTTCCACTACCTGGAGGACCAATTGCAACTTTTTTACCTTTTAATTGATCGATTGTTTCAATACCAGTAGAACCTAATGTAACAACTTGCATTACTTCTGGATAAATATGACCGATAAAGCCAACATTATCAACTGGTACCCCTTCAAATTCACCTTTACCTTCTACAGCATTTTGCACTGGAATGTGAACTGCCATACCTAGTTGTAATTCGTCACGCATGATACGTGCTAAGTTATCATTTGAAGCACCTGTTGAAACTGCGCTTACATTAAATCCTTCAGTTCCAACATTGTTGTTTAACACTGTAGCAATTTCTTGACCAAGCGGGAAGTATGTACCACCTGTACTTCCTGTACCCAATTGAAGGTCTGTTACAAAATTACCTTCTGCTGGAGCTTCAGTTTGTTCAGTTGTGCCTTCACCTTCTGAAGCTGGTTCTTCATTTGCGCCTCCGCCACATGCTACAAGTACAATTGACATTGCTAGCATTAAGACAAGAGAAAGTAACCAATTCTTTTTCATGGTAAAAATCCCTTCTTTCTATTATTAAATAAAATGAACCATTGTTAATTAACAATGGATACAACCTTTTTGAAGTTAACAATGATACCGCTAACATCTTTTTTAAATAGATTAATATGTAATTTTTCTGACAAAAATGACTATTAAAATCCTAATGAAAAGAATTTATTTCATTAAGAGAACAATTTGTACTCTTACATTAAAACAAATTTTACGAAATTCGTCAATTAGTTTCTCTCCTCTTAATATTCAATTATTTTAAAGCACTAAAGATTCTTGGACTTAGTATTATAAAATAACTCCCCAATGCTGAATTGAACAATTGGGGAGTTATTGAACTAATGGTATTTATAAGTGATTTATTATCCAGTTTTTACATGCTACATAATAACTTTTTTATCATCAAATATCTGTTCTAACTGTTCTCTCGATACTAAAATATCCCTTGGTTTACTTCCTTTTTGAGGTGAAACAATTCCTCGAGCTTCCATTGACTCTACTAATCTGGCAGCACGATTGTAACCAATCTGGAAGCGACGTTGTAAGCTTGATGCGGATGCACCATCTTGCTCTAATACAAAATCACATGCTTCTACAAATAATTCATCTTCTTCCTCAGATACATGGTGTTGCTTGATTAACTCCTCTTGCTCAAATAAATAATGTGGTTTTCGTTGTTTTTTTACGAAATCTACAACACGGTCAATTTCATCATCTGAAACAAAATTCCCTTGAATCCGCAATGACTCTGACTTTCCATTTTCAAGGAATAACATATCTCCCTTTCCTAATAACTTCTCAGCCCCGCTAGTATCTATAATTGTTCTTGAATCAACTTGCGAAGAGACTGAAAAGGCAACTCTTGTTGGAATATTAGCCTTTATTAATCCTGTTATGACATCAACTGAAGGACGTTGAGTCGCAAGTAGTAAATGAATTCCACAAGCTCTTGCTTTTTGAGCAATGCGACAAACTGCTTCCTCAACATCATGAGGAGACATCATCATTAAATCTGCTAACTCATCAATAATAATAACTAAATAAGGCATTTTTTCACCCTTGTGTTGTTCGTTAACAATCTTCTGATTAAATCGATTAATATCTCGAACACCTTCATGATGAAAAACCTTATAACGTCGTTCCATTTCATCAACGGCCCATTTTAATGCAGCCGTAGCAGCTTTAACATCTGTAATTACTGGACTTACTAAGTGTGGCACACCGTTATAAGGAGCCAATTCAACCATTTTCGGATCAATTAACATCAGCTTAACATCTTCTGGATTTGACTTGTACATCAAACTAATAAGAATAGAATTAATGCAAACACTCTTCCCAGAGCCAGTAGCACCTGCAATCAACCCATGAGGCATCTTCCTTAAGTCGGTTACAATCGGTTCACCTGCAATATCAAGCCCTAAAGATACTGTTAATGGAGATTCGCTCTTCATAAAAGCTGGGCTCCGCAAAATTTCACGAATAAATACTGGTGTACTCTTCTGATTTGGGACTTCTATTCCAATCGCATTCTTCCCTGGTATTGGTGCTTCCATACGAATATCTTTTGCAGCCATGTTCAACTTAATGTCATCTGTCAAGTTCGTGATTTTACTGACCTTAACTCCTCGTTCTGGTTGTACCTCAAATCTCGTAACAGCTGGTCCACACGTTACATTAACAACATGTGCGTTCACATTAAAATTTTGTAACGTTTCATTTAGTAAGTTCCTTTGTTCTTCCAGCCATTCATCATTATGCTCATATGTTTGTTCAGGAATATCTAATAACGATAATTGTGGCTTTTTGTATGTAGCAATTGTTTTAGAATGTGATACAGACGAATTCTCTTTAGAAGCTCCCTCTTCCCATTTTTGTCTATCTTTTTTACTCATTAAAACATTGAATGGGACAGCTCCACTCTTATTCCGCTTGACCTCTTGAGAAGATTGCTCTATAACAGTTCTCGTTTTCTCTTCCACTTTTTCTATTTTATCTTCGAGAATTTTTTCTTCAGAATTAGTGTCTTCTTGTTCATCTAACGCTATTTCAATATTGTGAGGCTCATCAACCACTGAATGTTCGGTTGCTTGCCTGTGTTCATTCTGTTCACTTGATTGCTCTGGTTGTTGAGAGAACACATAATCGGAATTACTTGGAGCTTCTTGCTCCTCATTTGTTTCGATGCCCTGTATTTCTTTATGCTTTTCTACCAGATTAGTGAGTTGAATGTTCTGTTCTTGCTTTTGCTCTAGATCAAATAAAAGGTCATCAGCTTCCTCATCTAAAGTTACAGCACTTTCATTAACATTCATATTTTCACTTTCATTTTTTAATTGTCTATCTTTTTTACTCATTAAAACATTGAATGGAACAGCTTCACTGTTGTAATGTTTGACCTCTTGAGAAGGCTGCTCCCTAGCAGTTTTCGTTTTCTCTTCCACTCTCTCTATCTTATCTTCGAGAATTTTTTCTTCAGAATTAGTGTCTTCTTGTTCATCTACCGTTATTTCAAAATTGTGAGGCTCATCAACCATTGAATGTTCGATTGCTTGCCCGTCCTCAATCTGTTCACTTGATTGTTCTGGTTGTAAAGAGAACACTTTATCGGAATTCCTTGGAGCTTCTTGCTCCTCATTCGTTTCGATGCCCTGTATTTCTTTATACTCTTCTACCAGATTAGTGAGTTGAATGTTCTGTTCTTGCTTTTGATCTAGATCAAATGAAATATCATCAGCTTCCTTATCTAAAGTTACGGCACTTTCATCAACATTCATATATTCGCTTTCATTTTTTAATATAACATTATCTTCCTTATCTTTCTCTTCATCACCTATCATTATATCCTCATCTACTAATTGAAACTGACTATTTGGTTCCAAATTGCTCTCTCTTATTACTGGATGCTCTTCTGATTCATTTGAAGATGCGGTTTGTTCACGATTATGTTCAAAGTCATATTGCTTTTCTTCTGAATAATTTCCAGGCTTGTTATAACCGTAAATTGGCGAAGGTACATCAGTTCTTTTGAACCTCTTTTTAGTTGTAGAAACTGTGCTCACACGAACACTTTTTACTTCTTCTTGTTGATCATTACGTTCATGCTGTTCACGTCTCTTGGGATGTGGTCGCTGTCTCTTAATGGGCTCTCGTTCTTTTGTCCGTGATGGCGATTCCCTGTTATCATCAGGAATTACCGGGAAACGAAATCTCCCACTAGAGTATTGATAAGTGACCTTTGCTTCAGTCTCACGTCGATTCGTCTGCATAGAAGGTTCTTTTGTTTCAATATATTGCTCTTCTTGTTCATTATCATTTATTTTCTTAAAAAAGCTCTTCAGCCAATTATTCATGATACAACTCCTCTTTCTTCCCTATCTTAATTAATCATTTATTTGTTAGAGTTTCTTCTATTCTAACAAGAAAAGAAAGGGTTCGTATATAAGCGAAAAAGACCACTAGAACATATGTCTAGTGGTTTAGAATTCAAAAGCCTCTCCGATTTTCACATTATCTGTTAAAACAAGTATACCCTTTTCTGTAGGTGCGTTTGGCATATTTAATTCTTTAGCAGAACAAATCATTCCATAAGAGTCAACACCTCGTAATTGGGCTTCCTTAATTAGCATTCCAGATGGCATAACAGCTCCTACTTTTGCTACAACGACTTTTTGGTCTTTCTCAACATTAGGAGCACCACAGACAATTTGCAACTTTTCATTTCCAACATCAACTGTACAAACACTTAATTTATCTGCATTAGGATGTTTGCTCTTCTCTTCAACGTAACCAACAACAAATTTTGGTGAAAAATCAACGTCTATTTTACTAGAGTGACCATTTTTTTCTAAAATATGATTCAATTGTGCTACGAAGGTTTCATTTACATCAACGACACCATTCGCTTCAATAGATATTTCTTCGGAAATGTTAAAAAAGTTATAACCGACCGTTTCGTTCGTTTCATTGTTATAAATTTGAGCTACAGATCCTTTCACCTCTACTTCGCGTTTGGAATTCTCTATATCCTTTAAAACCACTAGCAAAGTATCTCCAATTCCAACCTTATTATAAAAAGCATTCATTCTTCATCTTCCTCTCTTATTCTTTTCGTTTTGGTTTTTTTTGAGCTAAAATAAATATTGGCTCAAGTTCTTTGTTTTCATATAAGAAAGACATTGCAGTAATTGGTACACGACCTTCAGCAAAAAAGCTCATAGCCATTTGCGCTAAAATATCATAACCCATCTCATTGCGTATGTCTGCCATAATCAAAACATCAGCATGTGGTACAGCAATCGCCATTTCTCCTTGAACTTCTGCTGCAAACTTTTCAAGAAATGTTTCATTCAATAATCGACTTGCATCATAACCATCATTGGAATTGAGAAAATAAAATGTGTTACCTGCTACTTCATCACTTTTCATTTCAGTGCTCAAAGAACGTGCATTAAACCTCGCAATTTCTTTTAATCGCTCATGCGTTAAACCTTCATTTTCAGCAAAAGGCTCGTCAATAAGACGATAACTGTTCCCTAGATCTAGCGCATAGTAGATCCTTGTTTCCGCTGTATGTTCTTCATATATTAAAGGCTTACCATCCTTTGTTTCAACAGGAAAGGATGCTGCTCGAACAACAGGAAAGATGTATTTTTCCTTTCCTTGTAATTCTTGAGTTTCTTCCATTGCTTTTAATGCTTCTTCTATATGATAGACAACTTCGTCTATTGCTTTTGATTTACGTTCTTCATATTTCGCGATAACTCCTGGAAGAGAAATACTAATACCTTGATTTGTTTCACTTAATTCAACTCGTAATTCATCTTTCTCTCTATCAAATTTCAGTATTCTATTTGGACCTTCTAGGCGTGTCTCTAACTCTTTTCTCATCTTTTTCGTATCCATTTTCAATGTAACTCTCCTCCTTCCTATTTTTCCTCTTCACATTTCCACGACTGACACCTTCAATAGTGTAACATGTTCTATTGCAAAGAAAAAATCATCTTTATTCATTGATGTTATTCTACTAATATCAATAATCAGCCATGTTAATAGCATTTTTCTTTCGTTAATTCTAATGTTTAGTTGAACTAGTCAGATATTTTCCAATGTTATTATTACAAAAGGATAAGCTTCCTATAATTTTTTAGACATTTAGCTTGTATCCGCAGCTTTAATTAACATCCGATAAAAAGCAGCTTTCCTAATAAGAAAAGCTGCCTCTTCAATTATAAACTTTCAATAAAGTCTTCTATTTGTTCTTGTGTTTTACGATCTTTACTAACAAAACGCCCTAATTCTTCTCCTTTTTCAAATGCAAGGAAGCTTGGTATTCCAAATATATCTAGTTCAACACAAATATCTATGAATTCATCACGATCCACGTAATAGAATTTATATTTGTCATACTTCTTTTCTAAATCAGGTAAGAATGGTTCGATTACTCGACAATCAGGGCACCAATCTGCTGAAAAAAGAAAAATGACGCTTTCTTTATTTTTAACTGTTTCAAACATTTCCTTCGATTCAATTGATATCATTTGAATTCCTCCTATTAACCTTCATCATTTTACTTAATAATCAATCTTCATATCACCAAATTTAATTAAGCCAGCTTTCCTCATTAATTCTGATAATAGCAAACTAATGATAGCAGGACCAATAATATGCAATAACAATACCTTTAAGATTACAATCCCTGAAAATCCCATCGTTGTAAATGTCATAATTTGACCAACGAATCCACTTGTCCCCATGCCTGCACCTGAAGAATTATTACTCATATCTAGCCATACTGTAGCAAATGGTGCTAACAATGCCCCAGCAACTGTTGGTGGAATAAGGATGTATGGATTTCTGACGATATTTGCTACTTGAAGCATGGATGTTCCAATGCCTTGTGCAACTAATCCACCAAAACCATTCTCCCTATAACTGCTCACAGCAAAACCAATCATTTGCGCAGCACATCCTACTGTCGCCGCACCTCCAGCAACACCACTTAAATCTAGCATTAGTGCGATCGCAACGCTAGAAATAGGTGCCGTCAAAGCAAGCCCCATGGAAATAGCAACGAGTATTCCCATCAATAAAGGACGTAGTTCTGTAGACCACATAATCCACGCACCAAACGCTTCCATAAATGCTGCAACACTTGGACCAATCAAACTAGCAGTAGCGAAACCAACTGTTATTGTAACGAAAGGTGTCACAATAATATCAATCTTTGTTTCTTTACTCACAACCTTACCGACTTCACTAGAAATAAGAGCAGCTACATAACTGCCTGCAGGGCCACCTAACTCTGCTCCAGCAGCTCCTGATATTATAGAAGCAAAAATAACAAGTGGTGGTGCCTTTAATCCATAAGCAACAGCTGCTCCAATCGCTGGACCCATCAGTCCCATTGCCAATGAACCCATTTCAGTAAAAAATGGCCATTTAAACTGATCACCAATTGTTTTCATAATTAATCCAATAATTAATGAAGAAAACAAACCTAGCGCCATATAACTGAGTGCGTTAATAAAATATTCTTTTGCAGAAAGGGTAACTCCCTTTGAATTCAAAAAAACTTTCATTTTTTCCTCCCTGTATCGTTCACAAATTATAATCAAAACGTTGAATACTATGAAAGTGTATAGATTCGAGATCCATATGTAAAGAAACATATTAACAACAGAAGATTTCTTATATAAAAGAATTTACTTAATAATATTTATAAACTTCAAATTTTTAATACAAAAACGGTTAATCTTTCTAATTTTTCTGATATTATAGTCCTATAATACAAATCGTCTGAAAATACAAAAAGAGAGTGGGATCAGATGCTTACTATACAAAATCGATTACGTATAATGTTAGCAATGACACTAATAGGACTTTCTATTATCATTGCTTTTTCAGTATTCACTATGCATTCACATCAAGAGATGAAAAAACAACAAATTCATTTTAATGAAGTTGAGTCTATTTCTCTTCGAGCTCAAAATGAATTTGCAATGGCACGAAAATATGAGCAACAATTTTTACGTAATCCGTCTGAAGATATATCAGAACAATCACTTATCCACAGTACACGCTTAATTGAAGAAATAAAAAGTGGTATGAGTAAGTTTTCAGAAGGTGAAGTTGTGTACGAAGAATTTATTCAATTAAATAGACTTGGACAAAGCTATCTTGATCAATTCAATATGGTTAAGAGTATGACAAAACAAATCGGTTATACTGATGCATCAGGTCTACAAGCAAAGATTAAAGACGCTTATGTATCATTTAATGTAGTTATTGATGAAACTAACAACTCTCAACTAGCACAACAATTATTGCTGATGCGAATGTATGAAAAAGAATACCTTCGTACTCGTGATGAAAGTGACTTCTCAAGTTTTAAATTATCTATATCATCATTCAAAGAAATGATTAATGAAGCACCAATTGAAGATGAAAGAAAGATAAAACTCTCCACTAACTTAATCGCATATCAAAGTGCTATGGAATCAATTCATGAAACATTTAAACAAATCATTTTACTTAATAAAAATTTCGAAGCAATTGCAGATGAAATTACACAAAGTGCAATAAAGGTAGCAAAATTAACGGTTAGTAATACCCAACAACTAGAACAAGATCAAAAAGAGGTTCAATCTTTATTATTTACCATTATGATTGTTATTAGTATTATAATTATGTCACTATTAGTCACATTTGGATTCTATATGATACGTTCAATCACAAAATCTATTCAACATTTAAAAACAGGTGCTGCTGTAATTGGAGAAGGTGATTTCAGTCATCGTGTTGAGGTACATACAAAAGATGAAATGGGTGAACTTACTACATTTTTTAATAAGATGGCAAAAAATGTCCAAAGCTCCCTTTCTAAAGTATTAACCGCTTCTCAGCAACTCTCAAGTTCATCACAGCATTTAAGTGCTATTTCTGTAGAAACGACCGCACAAACTGCTGAAATAAATCATGCTTTTCGACAAGTAGCTGTTGGCTCACAAAATCAAGCTAGTCGGCTCGAAGAAAGTGCAATACTTATTCAAAAAGTTACTGAAACGATAGAAACAACAGCAACATACAGCAAACAAATCGCAAATCATGCAATTGAAGTAGAGGATAAAGGAAAAGAAGGTATTGAAATCATTCAACACCTTCAACACACTTCAGAACAATTTTTACAACTCGCAACACATTTAGCTCAACATATTCAACAAGCTGTCACACAATCCGAACAAATTACAGCAATCGTACATACGATCCAAGATATTTCTGAGAGTACAAATCTATTAGCATTAAATGCAGCGATTGAAGCTGCTCGTGCTGGTGAAGCTGGGAAAGGATTCTCAGTTGTAGCAAACGAAGTTAGGAAACTAGCTGAACGTACTCACACAGAGGCAAAAAATATTCAATATCTTGTCACTTCAATGGCTGAACAAATGCAGACTCTATCGAATGAAGCCAATCAATTCGATTCTTTTCGTGAAAACCAAAATGAAGCTGTCACCAAAACAAATATTGCATTTGAATCAATCGTCTCCTATATTAACGACATTTCTAGTAAATCACTAAGTGTCCAACAAGCTGTTGTTGATGCAGAAAATGCTAACGATCATGTGTCGGAAAACCTTCGTGAAATAAAAGACATAGCGGAACAAGCTGCTGCAACTTCTCAAGAAGTAAGTGCTTCAAGTGACAACCAAAATGAAGCAATCGAACAAGTCAATAAAGCTGCTGTTCAATTACGAACAATTTCTCTAACACTCCAACAAGAAGTAAACCGTTTCAAACTAAAAAACAAAAAAGACTATCCTAAAGAGCAAGAAGATAGAACAAACCCGATTATAGAGGGTGAAAACTAGAACTAGATTACTGAAAATTTATATCAAGTGAAAAAAGGTAGATACACATTAGTCAAATACTATGTGTATCTACCTTTTAACGATTAAAAGAGCTTCGAATAAATTTAAGAGTTGGATGCGTTACTCAATGATTTCAATTGACTTCGCTATTTCCATCATTGCCGTTGCCGTACTAACCATAGAAGAAGTAGATGTTTCAGTAGTTAGTTTAGCTCCACCAATTCCAATGACCAGCTCATGCTTGTCTTTCTCACCTATTGAATTAATCTTTAAATAGGCAAATCTTCCATCTTCGTTCCACGTCTCATCAATAATAACTTTTTGTTCAGAGGCTATTTGTTCATACAATACTTCACTATCATAAGACTCATTCGGATTCACAAATAAAATAACTTTTGTTTTCCCCTTAGAAAACACAATGTTATAATCATCTTGCTCTACAACGGAAAAACTAGATGGCATATAATAACGAAATGTCTCTTTTTCTTTATTTGCTTTTTGATTACCAGTTAAAAAAACGTTCTCAACTTCTGACTTAGTTTCAGAAACAACTTCTTTTTCAGATGCAGAGCAAGCTGAAATAACAAATAATATCGTAATTAAGATGAATAATCTATAGAATCGAATCATTTCTAACTCCTCCATCAAAATAATGCTTCTCTTCTATCTTACATTCGATAGAAGATTTAGCAAGCTTGTATAACAAAATATAATAAACAATTTCTAAAAATGTTTATACTCTGAAGGAATAGGGAAAATAATGTCATGTAAATATGACATTTTATAAGGAGATATGAACAATATGGAATTAATCGTATACTTAGCAGGACAAATTCATGATGATTGGCGAACAGAAATAAAAACAGTAGCATCAGAAATGAAACTTTCAGTAAACTTCGTTGGTCCCATGGAAAATCATGAACGCTCAGATAATATCGGAGAGGAGATTTTAGGAAAACAACCGAATTCCTTAATCAAGGACCATGCCGCGTCAGATATTAATAACTTTCGTACTGAAGTTCTTCTGAAAAAAGCTGATGTTGTAATTGCATTTTTCGGTGAGAAATATAAACAATGGAACACAGCAATGGATGCTAGTGCAGCTCTTTCGATGAACAAACCTGTTATCCTAATCAGACCTGAAACATTAGTGCATCCACTTAAAGAACTCTCTAACAAAGCAAACGTAACCGTAGAAACACCTGAACAAGCTTTGCGAGTGCTTTCTTATCTATTCGAAACCTCTTAAATAAAACTAAGGGTCAAATTTTTTAAAAGGATACAAATACACTACATAGTTAACTGTTAAAAAAATAAAAATGCTTGATTCAATTTGAATCAAGCATTTTCACTTATAGAATACTATTCATTTTACAGTAATAGCTATATTGACCCTTTAGAAGCTTTACAACATGGTAAAACATTTCACTTCGATCCACATATCCGTCTGTAAAAATGCCGACCGCACCTTGATTAGAACGTACATCATAGAGGTTTGTATAATCTTCCATCACCTTTGACAACTCTTCTCCAGATTTTATACCGTTAGCGATATCATCTGGCAAATGAATTCTGGCTCCACCAGCTGTAATGATTTTACCTTCACGTGTAGCAAGTGCTCCCCAATTACAAAGGTACATGCCTTCGTTTGTTTCTACTACACCGCCCTCTAGACCAATACCAATCTGTGAATTCGCTTGTTTCAAAGCTGCTACTGCTCGATTCTTGGCACCTCTAAACGTTTCTTCATCAGTTAGAGGTTGTGCGGATACACCAGAGGAAACTTGCAACGGTATGAGAGAATCATCGGGAAAGATTAACTGAATCGACTTAACCTTTGCTTTATTAGTCGTACCAATCGCAACCTTCATTGTACTTCACCTTCTATATCATTCACTGTTCGTATTAGACCATTCTATTAGTATTGGTTAACCATTTTGTCGAATAGTCTCAATTGTTGTTTTATCCGTTTTCTTAACCAACTTTATAAGCAACTCTTTTGCAGCTGCATAATCATCTATATGAATGATAGACGCTGATGTATGAATATAACGCGAGCAAATTCCGATGACAGCCGATGGAATCCCTTGATTAGAAGTATGTACACGTCCAGCATCAGTTCCGCCTTGTGATACGAAATATTGATACGGAATCTTCTCTGTTTCGGCTGTATCAAGTATGAATTCGCGAATACCTCGATGTGTTACCATCGTACGATCAAGTATACGAAGTAAAGTACCTTTTCCTAATTGACCGAATTCTGTTTTATTGCCAGACGCATCGTTTGCGGGACTTGCATCCATTGCGTAAAAAATGTCAGGTTTAATCATATTAGCAGCAGTTTGTGCACCTCGAAGTCCTACTTCTTCTTGAACGGTAGCCCCTGAGTATAATGTATTAGGTAATGACTCACCTTTTAATTCTTTTAATAATTCAACTGCTAATCCACAACCATAACGATTATCCCAAGCTTTCGCTAAAATTTTCTTTTCATTAGCCATTGGAGTAAATGGACAAATTGGAACAATTTGTTGACCTGGTTTAATCCCGATTTGTAAAGCATCTTCGTGATCATCTGCACCAATATCAATCATCATATTTTTTATATCCATCGGCTTTTTGCGCTGAGCTTCTGTTAATAAGTGAGGTGGGGTTGATGCAACAACACCAATTACAGGACCATTATCTGTCATAACTTGAACACGTTGAGCTAACAATACTTGACTCCACCAACCACCAAGTGTTTGAAAACGCAACATTCCATTATCAGTAATCTTCGTAACCATAAAACCTACTTCATCCATATGTCCCGCTGCCATGACACGTGGACCATCAACTTCACCTTTTTTAACTCCAAAGACACTACCTAAATTATCTTGAATAATGTCATCAGCATATTTTTCTAATTCGCCTATCATAAATTTTCTAACTGCATGTTCATTTCCTGGAGCTCCTTGAAGCTCTGTTAATGTTTTAAATAATTGCATCGTTTCTTGATTCACTACGATACTCCCTCTCATGGAAAAATTGTTATTATCTTCATTGTATCGAAACTGACAACACGTTTCCACTGTAGATGTTTTCCCATAAGGTTCCATATTATTTGAAATAATGAGCAAATTTTCTGATATACTATATGTTATTGGTAGTCATATCTAATGAAAGAGGTGTCTTGATGAACTGGAAGAACACGTTGTTAGGTGTTAGCATTGGCGCTGCTGCAGGTGTATGGGCTTATTCTCAATCAAAAAAACCATTATCAGCAGAACAAGCTTTACGTTCTGCTAAAGAAGCTTTAAAAGAAAATGGACCCGTTGATGGTTCATGGATCCATATGGCTCCAGAATCAATTAAAAAAAATGGATTAACGTACTCAGTTTATCGCGGAGGTATTTCTAGGTTAGTTGAAGACGACTTGAAGCAAGAAGAATTTTTAGTTGATGCTAATACGGGTACGATTGTAGATGTATTGTGATTCAACAATAACATGATCCCCTTACGATAAATGAAAGGGGGGTCATGTTTGTTTTGTATGTAAAATACATACAAAAACAAAACCATATCCCTAACTGCTTATTATTCAACTCTTTCAATAACATTAATTTTAAAATTACGTTTTTGGATTTATTAACTTGAAAGTACGAAAGAAGTTTTGCACAGATCATACAGGGGGAGCATTATGAAAAATGATAAACAATGGTATGTTCTTTCATATCCTATGGGGAGTGAAGAGTCTGTATTAGAATATTGTATTAACAAACTTGAACAATTACCTCAAGAAA
This sequence comes from Bacillus solimangrovi, assembly GCF_001742425.1. Lineage (GTDB taxonomy): Bacteria > Bacillota > Bacilli > Bacillales > Bacillaceae_N > Bacillus_AV > Bacillus_AV solimangrovi. The sequence goes on along the minus strand of NZ_MJEH01000044.1, from coordinate 11,549 downwards.
GTATTGCCGTATTACCAGAGTATATTGCTTATACAGTTGAAAACGGGAACAAAGCTCTTGAGCAATTAAAAGTAACCGCTATAAGTAAAAAGATTAGCATTATGACTACAATTAACATGATTCCAATCGATCTCCCTTATATGGAAAACAATAGAAATTACAATACACTTATAATCATAACTAAAGAGGGAAAGATTCATACACCACAAGCTAAGATTACACCTCAATCATTTGAGCGCGTTCAGTATGATGAAAAATTCCCGAAGATGAATGTTGCTGATTATCATTACTTAAATAAAGTTGAATTACACATTAACAATGAAGTTAAAACAGCCATTTTTATCATATGCTCTGATGTTTACACACTGATGGCAGGGGTAGAAAAAGTGAAAGATTTGCATGCAGACTTTTGTATCGTTCCAGGAAATTTTGGTATTGGAGCAGAAGCTGCTGTAAGACGCGTTTTAACTCGTTTCAGAGATGCTGGTATTTTCAAGACAACAATTTTTTCAAACCCATTTCAACAATTAAAAAAATCGAGTCATAAACCACTCGTACAAGAAGCATGTGATTTTATTACCAGCTCTAATCAAAATTCGTTACAGTTATCAGACTGGGAGCGTATTGAATTGTTAAAAAGAAATGTCTGTATATACCCTGATCAACAAGTACCAAGCTTTATACATATGGCAAGCCTAACAAAGATGGGACAAGGACGCATGACAGTTAGCATGAGTCGCTTAGACGTTGATGTTCATATTAATCAATACGAAAAGAAAGTGATATTATAAAAAACCTTCTATTAATGAGAAACTTTAACTCACTAATAGATAATCAAATCGTGCATATACTTGACAGCATATTCGAAACAAATCACTTTGTTGTTCATCATTTTTTTAACATCACACTATCAAAATAAAAAACCTACACAAATGTGTAGGTTTATTCTCTGAACTGCGCTTCACAACGATAAATACGATTCCCATTATTCGAGAATTTCTCTTCATACTCTGTCATTACGTTACCTTCTATATCACTATTATGCAAATCCAAAGATACGTTCTTCACAATCATTCCATAGCGTGAAAAGCTTTCTAATGAGTATTCAAATAATTGCTGATTATCCGTCTTAAAGTGAATCTCACCATTTGGAATTAATATTTGTTTATATAAATCTAAGAATGCCTTATAAGTTAATCGACGCTTTTCATGTCGTTTTTTAGGCCAAGGATCAGAAAAGTTCAAATATACACGTGAGACTTCATTTTCGGCAAAAAATTTTGTAACATCTTCCGCATTTTGATTTAATAATTTTACATTGTCTTGTGGTTCATCTACTAACCGTTGTAGAGCTGAGATGATAACACTTGGATACAATTCTACTCCGAGAAAATTCACATCTGGATGTTGTTTCCCCATCCCAGTAACAAAGCTTCCCTTACCTGTCCCCACTTCAATATAAATAGGATTATCATTATGAAATACATCCTTTGACCAGTTCCCTTGGCATTCTTCAGGATTAGGCACTACAAAATGTGGGTTTTCAGCGATAAAATCAGTTGCCCACGGTTTATGTCTTAAACGCATCGATTTGTTACCTCCATCTTTCATTACAATTCTCCATTTTTCACAGAGGAGAGCTTTCATTCTTAAAACATATCATGAAAATGACAAAAACAAAAGATTTCATTAGAAACTACTTTTGACGAACATATTACATAAGAGAAAATCGTGAAGTTATGATCTCCCTGAAATTCATCGACCTCCTTTGATTAAAATTCTCACTTCAGACTAACGGAAATAACGAAAATTGCTTAACTTCAAGTTTCACTATATTACCAGCATTTCTCTTAATTATTTGGATAACATATGAACTAGGGACATATTTAGTTCGGACAGGAGGAGTAAATCATGCCACTCACTACCCAGCATCAAATGAACATTTTAAGTGATATTTTAAATAACCATTTAACAGATCAATCTGGTTCTGTTTCAGAGTGCCGACAACTTCAACGTCTTATTCAATCGCTCATCGCGAAAGAAGAAACAACCGCTCAAGTGAAAGATTTACTATATGAAATATATGACTATAGTCAAAAAGGAGCAAATATTAAAAACCTCACACAACATATACAGGACAACCAATCAAGTATAACGCAATGGGTTGATGAATTACCTACACAAGACCAACTTCACTAATTGCTATTATTGACATATATTAAGAATCCTCTTCGGATTGATAGAATAATACAATTAATACCCCACAAATTCTTCATTGGGCAAACAAAAAGACTGAGTCGTTTCATTATAGAACGCTCAGTCTCAAAATATTTCTTGGAGATACTTTATCCAGTTCTCCATTTCTTTTCTTTCATCTCTTCTTCGATGCCAATTAATAGAAAGAATCGTCTGAGCAATTACATACCACCTCATCCGTTCTTCTAAATTCGAAGACAGCTTAATTCCGTATTGATCTAACCAATCTTGCCATTCATTTTTTGGAATGTACCAATATAATAATTGTCCAATATCAAGTGCAGGATCGGCGACCATTGCTCCATCCCAATCAATTAAATAGAGCTGTTTTTCAGCACTTAATAACCAATTGTTATGATTAACATCACCGTGACAAACGACTTTTTGATGAAATCTAATCCGCTCAAGATTTCTCTCTAAATATACTCTTGCTTTATCAAGAACAGGGTGAGATACTTGTGCAATTACTTGTTCATCAATTTCAGTTAACACACCTTCTGGCTCTAATGGGTTCTTCTCGATTCTCTTTAATAAATCCAATAATTCCTTAGAACCATGTATTTTACTCAATAGGTTTGCTACCGAAGGATGTTTCATATCAGAAGCTTTTAACTCCCTGCCTTCCAGCCATTGCTGTGCAGTGATAACATCACCATTCTCCATCCGTCTCGTCCAAATTAACTTCGGAACAATTCCTTCAGCAGATAACACAGCTAAAAAAGGCGAGGAATTACGTTTTAAGAAAAGTTTCTGTTCATGATTTTCTGCGATGTACGCTTCTCCGGTTGCTCCCCCTGCAGGAGTAATGTGCCAACCTTCACTTAATCCCAATCGTTGTTCCAACGAAACTCACCCTCAATTTCTAAATCAATTCATACAGTTAAATGCTCATTTTACTAGTATAACGCATTTCGACATTTTACAACATATATTTAGTCGATTTTATCACTTACTTCTTGTATTGCTACTATAGTAGATAATGGTTCTATTTCAAAATAATGAAGATTAATATGCTCTCTCTGCTTAAATGTTGCTATTTCTCCTTTGACGATCGTTTTCCAAGTTCCTTCTAGACCAAGTGAAAGTTGGGTAACATCATTACTAAAATTAAAAATAACTAATATCTTTTCGGGTTGTTCAAAATGATGAAGTAAATACATACAGTAACCTTCACCAGATCCCATCCACTGATAACATTGAGTAACTTGCGCTTGTGTTTGTAGGCGAAAAGCCTTGAATTTTTTCCTTAATTTTAGTATATTTCTAACATATTGTATATTTTGTTCGTTACATGAACGTCTTTCCCAATCAAGCTGATTGATAATGTCTCCAGATTTATAGCTATTTTCGTCCCCAAATTTCGTTCGAAAAAACTCCATTCCGCTGTGTAAAAAGGGGATCCCTTGAGAAAGTATAATCATCGTTATTCCTAAACGTTGTCTTTTTCTTCTAGTAGTTTCGCTCTCTTGGCCATTCGTTGCTAATAACTTATCCCACAACGTATGATTATCATGACATTCGATATAATTTACTGATTGACTTGGTGTTTCAAATAATCCAGGAAACTCATCATTAAATGTTACAGTACCTGCGAATAACTGCATGAGTGAATTTTCAGATATTTTTTCACCACTTATTAAACCACGATTTTCCAATTCAAAGTTGCTTCCTTTAATTATATCTCTAAATTGATCGTTAAAAAACGCAATGCGCTGTAATTGTGATGCATTCGATAATGTCGCTTTTTTCTCTTTTTGCAAAGGGGTATTTAGTTCCCATCCCTCTCCTAATATTAAAATTGAGTCATCAATGACATCTACAGCACGACGTATTTCTTTCATTGTATCGATGTCTAAAATCCCCATTAAATCAAACCTTATTCCATCTATACCGAACTCTTTTATCCAATATACAACAGAATCAACAATAAATTTCCTAACCATTTTCCGTTCAGACGCAATGTCATTACCAACTCCAGTACCATTTGAAGGCATTCCATCTGTGTTGTAACGAAAATAGTACCCAGGAACAAGATTACTAAATGAGGATGTCTCACGTTTGAAGACATGGTTATATACTACATCGAAAATAACACGTAATCCCTTTTTATGAAGTAAAGCAACCATTTCCTTTAATTCCTTAATACGAGTATAAGGGTTAATCGGATCTGATGCATAACTTCCATCTGGTACATTAAAATGAACTGGGTTATATCCCCAATTATATTCACTGGAAGGGGAATATTCATCCACACCTTCAAAATCATGAACAGGCATGATTTGAATATGTGTAACACCTAAATGAACAAGATAATCGATACCTGTTACTTTACCTTTTTGATCTGTCGTCCCTTCTTCGACAAAGCCAAGGTATTTTCCTTTTTGTTTTACACCACTTTTTTTATGAATTGTAAAATCACGAATATGCGTTTCATAAATCACAGCATCTGTATAATGTTTAAAGTGTGGCAAATAACTTTTATTAATAGGTTGATTTACCTTTTGAGGATCAATGACAACACCTAGATGTCCATTTACAGTAACAGAACGAACATAAGGATCGACTGCTTCATGCCACTGCTGATTAATACATACTAGGTATGTATATCGTTGTCCTTCATGATCTCCTTTTTGGTAATATACCCACACACCTCTATCTTCACGTTTCATTGAATGCTTACTACTAACAAGCTGATTTTCATTATAGAAAACGATTTCTGCTCTTGTAGCACTCGGAGCCCATACTTTATAAATTGTTTCATTTTTATCATACACATTACCTAAGTCAGTTCCATCATATGAATATCGCTCATCAAAAGCTTCTGTTCGTATAACAGCTCCTATAAATAGTGGAAACCTATAACCAACCTCATCTTCAATATGATATTCTTTTTCCAGCTTGAGAAAATCGTGACTACGACAAACATATTTTGTATATTCATCAGTGGCTTCAACATGCTCTATATTCAATGTTTCTCTTCCACTATCATGTATTAAATTAAACTGTGAGGATTGAAAACCCGGCTTAGCCAAGACTGTCAATTTATTCAGTTCATCTAAATAAGCTTTAAATAGTGGTTTCAAAAACCTTCACCATCATTTCATATATATTTTTTCTAACAAAATGAGTGATCCAAACTCTACCTAAGAAAGTTGAATATTTTATTAAGCTTCTAAAGAATGAATTATATTTTCTTTCTAGCATGGCGTTAGAATAATTTAGGGTTACTGTCACTGTAGCAAATTCAGCTTACATTCAGAGGACATCCTATTTCTTAATGATTAGAGTAGATGTTCATTAGATTCGCCTTGGTTAAGATCATCACTTTCTTCCCACTCACTGCGACGAACATAAGTACTTTGACAATAATTTAATAAAGATTGAGCTGCTTTTAATTGATTATGTTTTAAAGGAGACGGCATTCTCTTCATACTATCATGCCAATCCTTGTATGTTCTTCTATCAATTATTTGTGTATCAGCAGGAGCATGTGCTTGCTCAATATAACCATTCCGACTCAATACAATACGTTTAACAGGCATATCAATATGTTCATGTTCATATATCCCATTAATTACTTTATACATCCGGTTAAGTGTTAACATCGGATTAATTCTCTTCTTACTTTCTTCTCCATAACCTTCTATCCAATAACGCCCTTTATCTACTTGGAACACTTCTCCCTCTTTTGTTTGACTCTCTAATAATGTAATGCAAATAGTGGATATTGGTGTCAACATTACAATATCAAGTTCAACTGGCGCACTCTTGATTTGAAAAATTGGCTGATACAAAATAAGAAAATTATCAGGAAATTGTTGTAAAAAATAACGTAAGGACGTGTCGTAATAAAGTGAATGATTGACATATGATTTATCTCTTATCGTAGAGCTTGCCCACATAATTTGAAAACGTAATAGTTCATCTAAAAAATCCTGTTTTACCTCGTCCAATGATTTATGTCGTTCAATAGCCTGATGTTGTGATTCTACAGAGTAAATTTCATTTTCATAGTAATAATTCTCATCTTTATTTTTATTACGTGCAAACCAATTTTTCATTGAAGAAAAAAAAGATTTTCGGTTATCATTTAACCAGTCTTCTTCAAAATTCGGCTTATATTCACTAAACTCGTTGGGCATATCACTGAAGTTTACCTTACTTAATGTCCCGTTATACCACTGTTTTTTAATGCCTTCCCACCGATGTTTCTTTAAACGAATGTACTGACTTGGATAGCGATATATATCGGTTTCATATCTTGAAATGAAGTCTTGAAGTTTAATTAGCTGTGCCATAATTCTCCCCCATATTATTTCTCTTATAGCCCTTATTTAACAATTTCTTTTTATTAGTAAGTATTAAGATAATACATACAATATCCCAAAATAGCTGCATGCCTAAGGTGAAATATCGTAAAGTGTTCTGTTTATCTTCTTAATTATAAGACCAATAATTAAGAAATTATGGCGATAAAAGTTATCTCTAAGTACTTTTATATATGTATTTTTCTAAAAAGCTGAGATGCTCAAAATGACGTAACTGCCTGTACTAAATTGGATATTTAATAAGTACTCTAGGTAAAAAAACGTACTTACGCTTTCTATCGTCATTTCACTCAGACTTATTAAATTTCTTCTATAAAAGTATATAAACAAGAAGTGGACTTAATATAGAGGCGAAAATTGCACTTAATGTCATTGATATGGAACTAATTGCACCTTCTTCTTCTCCGAGCTCCAATGCCTTAGCTGTACCAATTCCGTGTGAAGCACTACCGAAACCAATTCCCCGTCCAATGAAATGATGAATTCGGAAAAACTTTAGCAATGATGGACCTAACACAGCCCCTACTATTCCAGCAATCATGACAAAAATAGCTGCAAGAGTAGAGTTACCTCCGATTACATCTGCTATATCCATTGCAACTGGAGAAGTAACTGACTTTGGTACAATAGAATACAATGTTATTGATTCTAGACCTAGTAATTTTGATAATTCAATACCTGTCACAATACCTAATACTGTACCTATAAGAACTCCTGTTATAATAGGAAGTGTATATTTCTTTATTGTTGACCATTGTTTATACAACGGAATTGCTAACGCAACTACAGCTGGACCTAGCATATCAACAATCCACTTGCCACCTATCATATATGTGTCATAAGAAATGTTGAAAACTAGCAATAACAGTACGATGCTAATTGTACCTGTTAGAATGGGCACCATAAATGTTGTGTGAAACCTAATGTATACTTTCTTCATCACAAAATAAATAACGATAGTTGTTATAATACTAATCAATCCAATTAACAACTTCATACTTGTTCCCTTTCTTTGCGAATAGCGATAAACTGACTTGCATAAGCTGAAGAAATCATTACGATAACTGTACTAAGAATAACTACGATTAACGATAAGAACCCTTTCCCCTTAAACAAAGAAAAATAGTCTATAATTCCAACTGTTACAGGGATAAAAAGTAATGGCAAATGAGATAATAAAAAGCTTGCCCCACCATCAATCCACTTCAGCTTTATTACATTCATCTTAAGTAGTACGAACAGCAATAACATCCCAATAATACTACCAGGAATAAACAAGTTTAAGACTACTTGTATCCCAACCCCGATATAATAAAATCCAAACAAAATTGCTATTTGGGATATAAATCTCACCCACTTCATACTCTCTCTCCCTTTTCTTATTAGACAGCCTTTTTATTGTTCATAAATGTTTTCAAGTCTTCCCTTAGTTATCGTCAATTAAAGATGAATAAAGTTCACCTAATCTCCATGTATATACTGGTTCATATTTTGGTATAAGATCCATGTTTGTTTTATACAGAACAACATCATTTACTTCCCATGACAAACTAGGTTTTATATGAGAAAAATTCAGCTTATCTAATTGAAATGCTTGTTCATTTTTCCATTTCCTAGCTAATGTAATATGTGGACAATACGGCCTTTTATCCAGACTAAAATCATTTCGTTCGAGAAATTCACTCACATTCTTTTGTAAATTGATTAGTGGATCTGAATGTTCCACTCCCATCCAAAAAATTCGAGGAAATTCTTCTCTTCCAAAAACACCAGGATTTGATAATGTTAGAGTAAATGGCTGATGATTACATATAGAAGCATGTAACTGCTCTTTAATACAATCTAATTGTTCAGATGTAGCAAAACCTAAAAAAGCAAGAGTAATGTGCAAATCATGTGGATGAACCCAATTTTTAAATGATAACCACTTTTTCCAACTAGACATTTGATTATCAAAACATTGCTCTAATTTTGTTGATAACGGAATTGCAATAAAATAATGCTGTTTCATACCTTCACCCTTTTTTGTATTTACCAACATATGTTATTGTTTATTTTATCACAACTTTATCTAATCGATAGATCATTATAATGAAGCACGTCCCAAGCACTGTTAAAAAAGCAAATAAAATATAAAGTGATGACACTCCAAGAAATTCAATAATAAAACCAGCGGAAAAAGCACAAAACCAATTTCCAAACCCGTTTCCTGCTGCTGAATATAGAGAAACCGCCGTTGATCTTACTTCTTGAGGGGCTAACTCTCTAACATATTGCAAAGCTGCAGGAACATATAATCCAACTGAAATCCCTTGCATAATCGTTGTAACATACACGATAAATAGTGGTGGTTCGAATATATAAATCCCCCACCTGAATGCTGATACAATAGATGCAAATAAAAGGACGTTAACTAATCCTAGCCTTCCAATAAAATTGTGAGCTACTTTCATGAATGGAGCTTCACTACCTGCAGCAAGTAGAAACGCAACTCCTATACCCGTTAACGTTGCCCCTGTTTCTTCTAAATATATGCCAAAATAAAAATTGTTTGCTAATACTGGACCAAACACACAGAAAGTTGCAGCTATAATTAATATAAAACGAGGCATTTTAAGTAAAGTACGGCTTCCTTCTCTCATATTAATCTTCATTTGTTGGCTTTCTTCTGGCAACCTGAATGAGAGTAAAGAAACAAAAATAAGTATGAACGCAAACAAATAGAAGATAACGTGTATACCAAATTGATCTGCAAACCATCCTGCTACAAGCACTGCTGCTGAAAACCCAAGTGCTCCATATAATCGAATTGAGCCATAATTTTCTCCACTCCGCTGTACATAACTTAGAGAAAGACTGTCAGATACAGGTACAATTGCACTTTGAAAGAAAGCCGATAGAAGTGCAACTATAATAAAAAGAAAATAAGTGTCTACCAATAAATATAGTAATGCAGTAAGACCTGTTAAACAAAGTGTTAAGGTGAGCACAAATCTTGGTCTTTGTGTAGCATCACTTACAATTCCCCAAAATGGTTGAATGAAAATCATCACAACTGGGCTAAGTGAAATAATCGTACCTATTTGTGTACCTGATAATCCTGCATCATTTCGTAAAAAAACGGATAATAACGGAAATAAGGAACCAAAAGAAAAGAAAATAAAAAAATAAACTAATCTGAATTGAAGACCTGTTCGTTCTAGTTTCATCATTGAAAGACTGTACATTGATGGATGTTCCTCCCCTTGCCATTTATCAAATGTCTACTACCACTAATTTCTATAGTTAAAGAATCATAATGGAGTATTTCTTAAGCTTGTCAAAACGTGTTAATTTTGAAAGATTCGTAGTTATGAATATTAGTTAATATGATGAAACAATTACACTTTAATTTTTCAAATGAGAATACCGCTCCCTTTTATGAGAGCGGTTATTAGTGAAACTAATATGAATTTATAGACCTTATCAATGTTCATTTTAGCTTACTAAATCAATACTCAATGTTATTTCTCTATCGCTAATTCAAAAATTGCCTGTGCATAAATGGCTGTCGCCTTTAGCATATCTTCAATATTCATATACTCATCTTTTTGGTGAGCCACTTCTTCGCTTCCAGGGAACAATGGACCAAACGCCACTCCACTCTCTAACACTCGCGCATATGTACCCCCACCGATAGAGATTAATTCTCCCTTTTCACCTGTCTGTTCTTCATATACACGTTGAAGTGTCTTTAACCATGCAGTATCTTTTGGAACGTAATGTGGTTTTGAATCATCTACAACCGTCAAACCCAATTCATATTTTTGAATAAGGGTACTTAAAATCGCCTTGGATTGTTCAAATTGATGTGTAACAGGATAGCGAATGTTCAATCCTATTTTACCTCCAGTTTCGAGAGCATACTCGAATATACCCACATTAACTGTCAGATCTCCAGATTCATCATCAGCGACTTGAATGCCTAGTTTTTCACCTAGATAGTCATCCACAAGATATTCACAAATAAATGAAATAAACGTTTCAGCCTGTTCATCAAGTTGCATGTTATTCAAGAACTTTGCTAAGTATAACCCTGCACTTTTCCCCTTTGTTGGCTCACTTCCATGTGCAGATATTCCTTCTACTTGTAAATGAAGCTCATCCATTCTTACTGATGTACTTCCTTTTAAATTATGTTCACTTAAATATGCGTTAAAATCCGCAACAACCAACTTACTATCTTGATCTATTTTTATGACAGCTTTCGCATCATCTGGAACCATGTTAAATCGACGCCCTGATTTGAAGGAGATCAATTGTTGATTTTCCTCTGATGCTTGTCTAGGGGGAAAATCAATTTCTAAATCGGCGATTCCTTTTTCTGCAAAAATAATTGGAAAGTCTGCATCAGGTGCAAAACCCATACTTGGCATCTCTTCATGTTTAAAATAATGATCCATACATAGCCAATCACTTTCCTCATCTGTACCTATAATCATTCTTACACGTTTATTCATCTTCACATTAAGATCTTTCACAATTTTCATGGCATAGTAAGCAGCCATTGTTGGACCTTTATCATCAATTGCTCCTCGAGCATAGATATTACCATTTCGAATCTCAGCTGAAAATGGTTCAGAGGTCCAACCATCCCCTTCAGGAACAACATCAACATGACATAAAATACCGAGGAGATCTTCCCCTTCACCAAATTCAAGATGTCCAGCATATCCGTCTAAGTTCTTTGCAATAAAACCTTCTTGCTCTCCTTTGGATAACATATGCAATAATGCTTCGTGAACACCTTGACCGAAAGGAGCATCTTCATTAGCAGTCATTTCATCCTTTACACTTTTTATCTGTAAAAAAGTTTGTGTGTCACGAATTAAGTCCTCTTTTAGTTCTATAACTTTTTCAAACCAATTTATTTTTTGATTCATAATAGTCACCTCTACTCATTTTTTCACTTGTTGATAAGTCTCT